>CAYYUU010000219.1:0-9254 GCA_964474955.1 uncultured Alcaligenaceae bacterium
AGAGTTGCTTTTCGCTCCGCGAAAAGCAACTTTCCAAACGAAACACGTATTCATCCGACTGCGTGTTTCATTATCGGCGTTCGCCCCAAAGGCGCACAGTCTTATCCAAACCGCACGACAACGCCCGCCGACCATCAAAGGAGAAGACGACGCGGTAGATGGCCTCCTTGTGTCCCGTGAGTGTCCGTACAATGGCTCCGCTTCCCACTTCCCAGAGTTTCAACGTTTGGTCGTCGCTGCCGGTCAACATCCGAACCCCGTCGGGAGAAAACGCCGAGCTTCCGACGACCGCATTGTGCCCTTTGTAGGCTCGGATTTCCTTGCCCGTCTTGACGTCCCAGAGTCTTGCGGTTTCGTCTTCGCTCGCCGTGAGAAGTTTCGTTCCGTCGGGCGAATACGCGACCGAAAGGACCTGATCGGTGTGTCCCGTGAGGACCTTCTTTTCTTTGCCGGTGGCCACGTCCCAAAGCCGAATCGTGCGGTCCGAACTCGCGCTCGCCAACGTCTTTCCGTCCGGCGAGAACGCAACACTGAACACGAACCGGAGATGTTTTTTCAAGGCATGCTTTTGCTTTGCGGTCTCGATGTCCCAAACACGAACGAACAAATCTTGCCCCGCACCCGCAAGCAACTTTCCGTCGGGCGAGACGGCGATTCCGTTGACGTAATCGGTCGCCCCTTCGAACTTCTTGATCTCTTTGGCCGTCGCGACGTCCCACATCCGAACTGTCTTGTCCTCGCTACAGGAAAACAAGTGTTTCCCGTCGGGAGAGAACACGACACCGAATACTGTGCCGAAGTGCCCCTTGCACATCCTCGCTTCCTTGCCGGTCTCAAGGTCCCAAATGCGGACGGTGTTGTCGGCCCCGCCCGAAGCGGCTAATCTGCCGTTTGGCGAGAACGCCACGGAAATCACCTCGGCGGTGTGGCCTTCGAACACTTTGAGTGTCACCGCGATGTCACTGATGCGGAGTTGTTTGGGCAGCAATTCCGCGAGTTGTTTCACACGAGCTTGGGCCATCGCCCTTTGTTTTCCGTCGAGTTGAACAATCGCTTGTTGATACCACTGGAAGGCTCGCCGAAGCATGTACAACTTGTCCATGCCTTTTTCGGCCTTCGCGGCCTTCCACCAGTCTTCGGCCAGGCGGATTTGACCGTCGCTGTCCTTGGGCGCCTTCATGTCTTGTTGGGCCAGCTCCGCCAGGAACGGGTGTTTGCTCTTCACAAGATACGGCAATCCTTTTTCCCATCGGTCGCGGACCAGGCACCAAGATTTTCCGACGACCAGGTTGGCTTTGGGATCATCCGGGTTGTCTTTGAGTTTCTTCAGAAACGGTGCAATCCGTTGCATTTCTTTGTAGGCCAGAGCGAACTTCTTATTGCGCTTCTCCATCGTTGCGATCAACTCCGGTTGCTCCGTGACGCGGGCTGCTTTCTCGGCAACTGCACCAATTTTCACGGCCAGTTCGTAACGATCTGCGAGAATCGCCTGGTCCGCGATCTTGAGCGATTCCATGGCGATTTCTTTGGGATTGTCGAGCGACTTGAGAGTGTCGCTTACGAAAAGGAAGACGTCGGCCTTCGTGCCAAGGAGATCGATTTTGTGGTATTTGCTGAGTAACTTGACGGCCTCAAACGCTTTCGTCAGGTTCCCCGCTCTTGCGGCGAGACGGAGCGCCTCCTTGAGGGCAACGTACCGGACGTCGTCGTCTTGCTTGATTTCTTCGCTCTGCTTGATAAGCGTGTTGGCGAGTGCGAGCCGCACCGCGGAATCGGTTTTTGCCTTGGCGTACTCGTCATGGAACACGGTCCGGATGAGTTTCTGGGCCTCGACGATTTTTTCCTTCGAGAAGTTCGGTGGACGTCGGTCGTCACCGGCCACGGCCATCGATGTCGACAACCAAAAGATGCCAACGAAAACGCAGCACGCAGAGAGAGTGTGTAGAGTGTTTCGAATCATGAGTAGCCCATCTAAAGGGAATGAGTTGCAGAAACAAATGGTGTAACCGCCGCGATTCATCGGCCCCAAGCCCTGGAACCTTCCTCCGGCTTCGGACGTACTTGCCACGAGCGTTTTCTTGAGCTTCCTTCACGGCCACCATATCCTCGCAAGTTCGTCGGGCCGTCGTATGGACTCGACACGAACCCACAATGCCGAGATTGCTTTGTACTGAGTTAAGTCCCGGGTCCCTCATCCTCAACGTCCCTCGCTTCGTTCCGAACCGTCTTGGTCCCGGCAAGCGTCGGGAGGAAAAGCTGCTGCCCCCGAATGCAATCGGAAACTGTTTTATTTGCGACGATTCGGGGCGACTTCGGGATTGACCCACGCGGGGAGTTCTTGGTTTGTCACACCGGCAATCAAGTTGGCTGCACAAGTAGCTGCCATTTTGTTTCGTGTTTCGATTGTCGCGCTGGCAATGTGGGGGGCAATGACGACGTTCGGAAGAGTCAACAGCGGGTCGTCCATCGATGGCGGCTCGGGGTCGGTGACGTCGAGTCCAGCAGCAAAAATTTCGCCGGATCTGAGGGCTTCGTAAAGTGCCGTCTGGTCGACCAGAGGTCCGCGGGCACTGTTGACGAGGACTGCCGTTTTTTTCATCATTTGGAACTGTGGCGTGCTGATCATGCCTCTTGTCGTTTCGTCGAGATTTGTGTGGAGCGACACAAAGTCCGACTCGGCGAGCAGTGTGTCCAGGTCGACCTTCGTGGCCTTCAGTTCTTCCTCGGCCATCTCGTTCTGGTTGATGTCGTAGTAGAGAACCTCCATGTCCCACCCGCCAAAACACCGTTTGGCGAAGGCGTATCCGATCCGGCCCATCCCGATCACACCGACCGTCTTGCCGATCAAATCTTGGCCGAGATGACCAAGTGGTTCCCACGTCTTCCACGCTCCCGAGAGGGTGTATTGGTGGCTTTCGACGACTCGCCTTGCGGCGGCGATCATCAAGCAAAAAGCCATGTCCGCCGTGGCGTCTGTGAGGACACCTGGGGTGTTGCCAACAGCAATCCCGCGTTCGGTCGCCGCCGGAATGTCAATGTTGTTGAATCCGACGGCGAAATTGCTCACGACCTTGAGTTTTGGGGCCTTGTCCATGAGCGCTGCGTCGACCTTGTCCGTCAGGAGTGCCACCAAACCGTCACAATCGACGATTTTTTCGGCAAGGACCTCAGCCGGTGGTGGCAAGGGATCGGTCCAAATATCTGCGTCGCAAGTTGCGTTGATTCGTTCCAATCCGGCAACGGGGATGAGCCGGGAAACGAACACTTTCGGTCGGCCTGCCATAAATCATTCTCGGAGCGGCATGGTTGTTTGTGTGTTTGATTGCGCTGGTGTTGATGATAACGTGCCCGGCGCCTCGGACAACCGAATTGTCGGAATCAGAAGGGAAAGTGGGTGATTCTCTGGATTTTGGAATCCTTGATCGGGGTGCGAGTTTTGTTACAAGAAGCGCGAGCGAAGGCTCTTTCTTGGCCCTCGCGCTTCAGGCTTGTAAGTGATCCTTCGCTCGCGCTTCAGGCTTGTAAAAACGCGAAGACCAAATCGGGTTGAACCGAAAAACCAAACGCCCAGAAAATGTTGGGCGAGAGGTGGAACCATCGCACAATGAGTAATTCCACCTTGGAAAGTAGCCAATCAGTCGAGGTATCGATCAAGATGAGGCGGAAAAGAGATGAGATCGTGGTCGGTGGGGGTGGATTACGAGCTTACGGCCGTTTTACGCTGCTTCAGTCCAGTCATCGGTCCATTGGCGGATGATCCAGCGGTTCAAATCTTTGAGCATGTTGTGGTGGAGTCGGTGGTTCGTCGTGTACTCGCGATACGTGACGTTGAGTCCAGCGGTGTACAGCAGTTGACGATCTTGTTTGGCCATGCTCACCGGGACAATTGCGTTCGCAATCCCGTGGCCGATGAAGACCGGGAGGTTGCGGACCGAGGGAAGTCGCAAGAGCGGGCGTTGGTAACGGGGCAGGGAGCCGTTGAGCGAAATCACTCCCGAGAACTTGTCGGGGAACATGAGCCCAAGCCGGTACGCTTGTGTGGCTCCTTCGCAAACACCCGCCAAATAAATTCGGTCGGGATGAATGTGGTAATTTTCCGACGTCTGTTCGACCGCTTTGAGGACGTAGTCTTCGAGTTGCGGGTCGTATCCATCCACCGTTCCCCAAGAATAGCCGAGGCGGCCATCTCGGTGGATGTCCACCGGGCAAGTTCCCCGGAGCCCGATGCAGATGAAGTTGCGCCGGCTCAGACGGGGGGCCAATCGAAGGATGTGTTCTTCGTCCGACCCGTGGCCGTGGAAGAAGACCAACAGCGGATAAGCATAACCCGGCTCATATCCGGTGGGCAAGAAGGTTCGTACCGGGAGGCACTCGGGCACATCGACCTCAGAGGTGTAGAACCCTTCGGCCAGCCGAGAGTAGTTCCCGGATAAGTCAGAATACAGCATGGATTCGCCTGTGTTGCCAAGAGGTAACAGTCCGCAGTCAAACCGGGACAGCACGCTGCAGTGTGCTAGTTCAGTAGGCATCTGGTGCCATCGTACACTCAGGTTCGAATGAGTCTACGATTCCTTTGGAACAGTGTCAACGCGTGACTTCAACCGCGAAAACCAAAAAGAGGCGAATGTAGGAATCCTACTCCTGTTTGCAACGATTAGGGGGCTTGCAAAAGAGAAAATCTGGTCCTTCGATTAGCCGAAAAGCAACGGTTGTGAGAAAATTTCACAGGTCGAGATTGCCTGGAAAGTGACATAACCATGTCATCATGAAGTAACGATACGGGTGATATTCCGTGGACAATCCGAGACACTCGGACGACTTGACCACGTCATCACGAAGATGACGCGGCGGAGGAAAGACTTTCGTAAGCTTACGACGACTTACTCGGAGTCCTCTTGGGACAAGGAACGCGAGCGTTGTTGTTGTCTGATTTTTGCGTTGTTTTGTCTTTGTAGGGTGTGACAAGGAGCTTGCGACGATGGCACACCATTGGCTTTTGGGTGTGCCTTCGCTTATTTATTTCGCGTTCCAATCTCCAAGAAATAATTCTACCGGTCTCAAGAGTTAGCCCTTGAGGATGCCGTGTTTGGTGAGAAGTTGAAGCAGACTGACGGTCGCTTCTTCTGGAGAAACGGTTCCGCCATCCAGAACCAACTCGGCATTCGTTGGTTCTTCGTATGGGTCATCGATGCCGGTGAACCCTTTGATCTCACCGGCCCGGGCTTTCTTGTAGAGTCCCTTCGGGTCTCGTTCTTCGCACACCGAAAGAGGCGTGTTGACGAAGATTTCCAGGAACGGCAAGCCGGCTTCTTTGTGGACGGCGCGGACCTGGTCGCGGTCCTTCGTGTAGGGGCTGATGAAGCTCGCCAACAGGATGACTCCCGTGTCGGCGAACAACTTGGCGACTTCTCCAATCCGACGAATGTTCTCCTCGCGGTCTTCCGGCGAAAAACCAAGGTTTTTGTTCAAGCCGTGGCGGATGTTGTCGCCATCGAGGACGTAAGAGAGCCGGCCTTGCTCGACGAGAGCATGTTCGAGCGTATAGGCGATGGTGCTCTTGCCCGACGCACTCAATCCGGTGAACCAGATGGTCGCCCCATTTTGTTTTAACAAGGTCTGCCGACGTTCGCGGTCGACGTGTCCCTCGTGCCAGGTGATGTTCGTCGCCTTGATATCGATTTGTCCTTCCGCCACGCTATTTACTCCGAACTCGAATGGTCATGAAAGTTGGTAAATCCGGACACCCGTCCGGTCATCAGGAGACACACAAACATCATCCCCAGGCTGTTGGCTTGGGAAACTGACAAAAACCGAACAATCATTCCGTCTTGATTCGCCGTTCCAACAACTCGCCCCAACCATCGCCATCATTGCCGGAGTTGCGGGAGTTGGACGGCGATCAAATACAACGCCGCAAGGACCCAATAACAAACCCAGATCGTGCGGACGTACCAGGGGATGCGTGTCCCGGCGTAGGACGTGGGGGTTTCGTCCGTGGAATCCGAGTTCGTTGTCTCCAGGTTGGTCGGAACGAAATTAGAATTGGAAGTCGGGAAATCGTCCAGAGCAGAATTGCCTGTTGCTCGATTGTGTTCTTCCTGAGCTACGGAGAGTTTCCGCATATCATTCCCTCACTTTAGGATTTGGCCTCTTGCTGATCCACGAGCGGGCACCGTCTTTATGGAAGTGCTCGTGCCTTCGAGCTGCGTACCTTTTTGTTTTATGGTTCTACGTTCAGAATAGTTCAAAATTCCCCAACAATCCCGTGTTAATTTGGAGAATCTGGTTGGCGAAGTTCGGCTTCGAGTTCGCTCGCGTGCTGGAGATGTCCCGTTTTACCGGGTTCTTCGAATTCGTAAATGCCAGGTTCGTCGAGTTCTTCTCCCACCGACAATCGGCAAGACTGATACTTCTGGAGACTTTGCCGAAACACTTGTGGCAGACAAGACCGGCACACCAGCCCAAACGTTTTCAGTTCTTCCGTGATCCCGTCCGACCAGCGCGAAGCAACTTTGAATTGGGCGAGATTGGCACAATCTTTTTCGGTGCAATGAATCGGATACACAAAAGGCATAAGAAATTCGACGGTCGGCTTTGAGGATGGGAAGAGAAGACCAAGGCTCGGCGGACAAGTCGTCCGGCTCGGTCAGTCGCACGCAAAAGGGAGTGGTTCGCCGTTGATTTGGGCGAGGGCGTTCATGGCAGCTTTTTGTTCGGCTTCTTTCTTGTTGCGGCCCCACGCTCCGGTATAGCGGAATTTGTTGATCACCGCCGCGACCTTGAAACACTTGCTGTGGTCGGGGCCTTTCTCGTCGAGCAGAGCGTATTGCGGAGTCGCCCCGAATTCCCGTTGGGCGACCTGTTGGAGGACCGACTTGAAGTTGTGTCCGCGGGAGCCGTCGTCGACTTGTTCGATCTCAGGAACTAAATGCTCAAGGATAAAGATTCGAGCAGCCTCGAGCCCCCCGTCGAGGTAGATCGCCGCCACCAACGACTCGAACACGTCGGCCAACAAGTTCGAGGGGATCGTGTCGTGGGTGTGCATTCCTTTACCCATGAACAGAAAGTCACCAAGACCGAGCTTCCGACTCAACCGAGCACACGTCCGACGACTCACGACGGTCGACTTGATCTTCGTGAGTTCCCCTTCTTCATATTCGGGAAACATCTTGTAGAGTTGGTCGCACGTGACCAAACAAAGTACGGAGTCGCCCAGGAATTCCATCCGTTCGTTCGAAGCCAGTCGGGTTTCGGCCCCAGAAGTGTGGGTCAGAGCAGCACGGAGTAATTCGGGTTGGTTGAAGCGGTATCCGATGATTAACTGACAGCGTTCGAGAATGTCAGTCAGGTCGTTTAATGTGGCTTCTTGTGGCATGGTAGGAAGATTGAAGGTGTCATCAAAATTTGTAATAGAACGTACCATTGCCATAGTACCTTGTCAACATATTGCGAAGGAAAGAAAAGGGTAATCAAAATGGCATTATCCCACTCTTGACGAATTCAAAAGCCACCTCATTCCTTTGCCGCACTCGCCGTCACTTGCGGTCTGCCCTTCCACGCTATTGGCTTCCCGAACAAACCTCGGAAGAACGCATACCATTGTACCGCCAACAAGACCAAGATTCCCACCGGATGCAAGATCGCACCAATCCAACTCTGTCGGAATTTCCATGTTGCCAGAAATCGCGTAAAGTACGCTAACACAATCGCAGTGATCGAGAGACTCAACAACAGCGGATCGTTCCAGGTCCAAATCGGCAACAAAAACGGCATGACTTGGCCCATCAACAACAACAACGTGACGGGGACGATCGTTCCGGGAGCGGCGAGTCCTTCGCGTGCGTTCTTGGCCAGTCCGTTCCAGAGTGCTCCTGCGCTTGTGTACATTCGGCACACGACAAGATCGGTCGCGTCGAACAGGTCGGTCCAACATCCAGCCGTCCGAAAAGCACGCGGAAGCTTGATGCCGTCGTGAAAACTTTCCTTGATCAAACTGTGTCCACCGCAAGTCACATAGGCATCTCGTCGGGCGACAAACAACTGGCCACACCCAGCACTACAACTCGGCGTCTTTGTGCGTCGCGTCGCCCACACCGGAAGGAACCCGAGCAGAATCCAGTGAATCAGGGGAATGAGCAATTTCTCCAACAGCCCGACGGTCTCTTGTCTGGGAAAACCGCTCGCCAAAGCGGCCTGGTTGGGATTCTGTTCCATGAAGGCGAGTATCCGAACCAGCGCCATCGGATCGACCCGGACGTCGGCATCTAAAAACACCATGTACGGATGTGTCGCGAGCTGACCGAGGACGTAACAGGCATGTTGCTTTCCCGCCCAACCGGCTGGCAATTCGGGAGCCGACTCCAAGCGCACTCGGGCATCTTGGGCCGCGATCTCCTGGACGATGACGGGCGTATCGTCCTCGGAGTGATCGTCCAAGACAATCACCTCCAGATCAACGTACTTGCTCGCAAGAACGGATTCGACTACGGTGCGGATAGACTTCGCTTCGTTGCGAGCAGGGATCAGCACAGACACTGGTGGGAGTGACTCGGCGTCCTCCTCGCGAACGGTCGGCGGCGGAAGATAGAACGAGAGATTGACGACAAACATGATTGCCGGAATCAAAGCGAGCACGATGGCGACGATGACGAGATTCAGCAACACCATGTTCACCCCTCCTTCTTGAGTTTCTGTTTTTCTTCCATGATAGCGGAGTGGTCCCCCCGAAACTTCTCGCCTCGCATCCACGAACGAAATCGACGCCACCAATCGAAAATCCCGCCAATTCCCGATTTGCCTTTCGCGATCAGCGGCTCGAACAAATTCGGATCGCGTTGGATGGCTTCTTCGGCGAGACCGTCGAGCGTTTCTTCTAGGCGTTCTTGCAGCAATTCGGTCCACGAATCGGATGTGCGTTCGGGTTCGGCTTCGATGCGGATGGGCTCGCCGAATCGCATCAGCGCTTCCGGAGCTTTTTCGGTCCAAAACGTGTACTCCACGCCGAGCGGAATCACACAACCGTGGTCGAGTCTCGAAGCCAAGTGCCCGACTCCCGGCCGCAACTGAATGGGACGCTTCCGGACGTCGACGAATTCGCCCTGTCCGGTCACCCACAACACGGCGTTGTCGTTCTTCAACAACTCACGCGACGTCGCCAGAAACTGAGCCCCTCCGCGAAGCGAATCTTGATCGATGCCGAAAAATCCCAACTTCTCGAAGAACATGAATTTCTCCAGTGCCACAGATTCAATGGG
>CAYYUU010000220.1:0-9196 GCA_964474955.1 uncultured Alcaligenaceae bacterium
ACCTTCCAGTCCAGGTGGCGGATGTCATCGCCGGCCGTGTAATCCCGGTGCTGGACGAACTCGACGCTGTGTCCAAAGAAGGGAGACCGGTGCATCCCCGAGATAAACCCTTCGACGATGTGTCTGGCCCGCAAGTCCAGTCGACTCACACGGGCAATCGCCTTGGGGTCCAAGAACTGGCGGCCTTCGTCCTTCGTTCCTTGTGTTTTTACTGCCACGAATACCTCGGTCAATAAGGGGTAGAGCCCTGAGAAGGAATCCGCAGGACCGGAACGAGCACCAATCCTCGACGGCCACGCCAGGAATGGTCTTCCGGTCGTTCCACGGATTTGTGTATTTGGTTTCGAACTCGGGAGTGAGACCGTCGTGTTCGATCGTTTTCGAGACAGTTCTGGCCGTGGCCAGGGGCTAACTCGAAAACGACCCAGAACAGAACGAAGTCTCAAAACGCGAGACGCTGAGGGTTATGACGACCAAACTCGGGAATCTTCGAATCGAGTGGGAGACCGTGTAGGACAGGTTTTTAACCTGTCCAAGAAATCCACGGACAAGTTAAAAACCTGTCCTACGGTCCAACATTACCGAATTTGGTCGTCAAGGCTCATTAGGAGGCAAAAATTCGACGGAAACGTTCGTCCCGCGCCAATTCGCCTTCGCGGCTCGGGGTCTCTTTGAGCAGACGGTCGACCACCTGGTCGGTCGTGATGCCTTCCGAGGCCGCCGTGAAGTTGGTCAGGATTCGGTGACGAAGGACCGGCAACGCCAGGGCTTGGATGTCCTCGACCTGGACGTAAGAGCGACCATACAGAAGGGCGCGGGCTTTGCCGCCCAGGATCAAGTTTTGGACTGCACGAGGACCTGCCCCCCAGGACATCCAGTCCTTGATCCAACGCGGAACACCCGGCTCGCTGATTCGCGTTTGGCGGACCAACGCGAGTGCGTACTGGATGACGTGGTCGGTCACGGGGACCCGGCGAACGAGTTGTTGGAGTTGGAGGATTTCGTCGCCCGAGAGGACGGGAGACAATTCTTCGTGAACCGTCGCCGTCGTCCGCCGTGCGATCTCGAATTCTTCCTTGAACGTCGGATACTTCACGAAGACCTTGAACATGAAACGGTCTTGCTGGGCTTCGGGCAGCGGATACGTACCCTCTTGCTCGATCGGGTTTTGGGTCGCCAGGACGAAGAACGGATCACCCAGGCGGTGTCGGACGCGACCGACGGTGACCTGTCGTTCCTGCATGGCCTCAAGCAACGCGGCTTGTGTTTTCGGCGGCGTACGGTTAATTTCGTCGGCCAAGATGACGTTGGCAAAAAGTGGCCCTTCGAGGAACTTGAATTCACGATGACCGGTCGATCGGTTCTCTTCGATGACCTCCGTCCCGGTGATGTCCGAGGGCATCAAGTCGGGCGTAAACTGGATACGGCTAAACGCCAACGAAAGGGTCTTCGCGAGCGTCGCGATCATCAACGTCTTGGCCAAACCGGGCACACCTTCGAGGATACAGTGGCCCCGGCTGAACAACGCGATGAGCAACTCTTCGATCACCTTGTCCTGGCCGACGATGATGCGAGAAAGTTGGCTGCGGATGTCTTGATAAGCTTTTTGCAACCGCTTGACGGCTTCCATGTCATCCTTGCCGAGCATTTCGCTCTTGGGCAAAGGAGGAGGCGCGGAAGACGCAGCGGGCTGTGCGGGTGGGTTCGGTGATACGTGGTCGCTCATTCCAGTTCTCGTCTCAGAAACAAAGGGGTAGAAAACTCAACCAACAGGGCGTCTCTGCATCCGGCCTGCCCAGGGGACGACACGAACGAGACAATTAGGGCGTGGACCATCGTGGGGCTTTTGGGAGGTCTTCCGACGAACGGTCCACGCCGCTACCAAACAGATCGATTCGATAAGCGAATCCTATTGGGGCGAACGATTTTGACTCGTGTATTCTTCGCATTTCTTTTTTCTGGCGAGAAGATCTCGCAGAACGACCCATCCGTCGAGTTTTGGGACAGTTCCGATTTCACCGCACGTTAGTTTGTTCGCCCGAGCCCGGAAAACTCCCCCGAGTGGGCTTCGGCAATCTCACCAAACGTACTTTCTATTGTGGCCAGAAAGTGCGAAAAGCAGGTTCCCCTGCTTTTCGCGTCTTTTTGTGCATGCTTTATCGTTGGTAGATCGGCAATGTCGCCCGATCCAACTGCATGATCGTCGTGTAGAGGGCCGTCGAGTAGACCGCCCCGATGCCGCTCCGGTTCCAACTTCCGTCGGACGATTGCATCGAGACGAGGGCATCAAACGTCTTGGCTCGGTGTCCTTTCGGGCCGCTCCAGGTCAGCGGGTTCGGGTGATTCTTGCCGAACAACTTGGCCCACCCCTTGTCACCCAGGACGTAAACCGCCTGGCTGTAGTAATACTGGGTGTATTCGTCGTGGCCCATTCCGGTGCGAACTTGCCCGAGGTCGTGGCAAAACTTGAACCACTTCTTGACATACTCGCCTTTGTATTCGCCAGAGTTAAAAGCACAAGCGATCGCGGCTGCGGTCAACGCAGGTCGGCCACCACCGGTCCGGATGCCACCACCACGGCCAAGGCTGTAGATCACGCCGCCACGAGTCGTCGTCGATTTCTGGAGGTACTCCCTGGCCTTTTTGATCGCCTGCAGCGGAACCGGAATCCCGGCGTTTCGGGCCGCCCGAAGGGCTTGCACTTGGGTGATCGTGACGGACCCTTCGTCGGAGTCGTGCCCTTCCTTCGCGGAGGTATAATACCAACCGCCTTGCGTCGATTGCGCGTTCACGATGTAGCGAACGCCTCGGGTCAAAATGTCCTTCAATTCGGCCCGTCGGTCTTCCTTCTCTTCTTCGCCGTAGACGCTGGCGAGGAACAGGATGGCAAAACCCTGACCGTACATGTATCGGCTGCGTTCGGCGGGAAGTGTCCCACCGATGAGGCCATCCCGCGAACCACCTTTGTTCGGTCGGGCTCGGGAAATCAACCAACGAACGGCCTTGCGAATGTGCTTCGAGTATCGGCCCGTGTGCATCGTCGAGCCTTCCATCAACAACGCCATTCCGGCCAAGGCCGTCATGGGCACAGTGTACTGGCCCCCGTTGCCCTCCCAGTGCCCATCTTCTTTTTGGGACTTGGCGAGGAATTCTAATCCTTTGCGGACTGCCTGACGGTATTTTTTCGGCAGTGGTTCTGCCTTAGCTGGAATGGCCAAAGCCATAACCGCTGCACCAGCAAAGATCCAACCGAGTCGAGAGGCCAATCGGCTCATCATTTTACTCCCGTTCACGATCAAAATCCCGAAACACGCAAAGTGCGTTTTCAGTACTGACGAGTCGTTACAAACTTACTGACGGAAAAAGTCGCAAATCTTAACGGTTATCGAAAAGAATCCGAGAGAGAAAAAGACGGCACGGGGACGAACTGTGCCGTCTGGAGAGGAAATACTGCGTTGCTTTGTTGTGCCTGGGTTGTTTTGCTTTGGAGTGCGGCAGCCTGCTGCCGCTTTGGTATTTTTGTATCCTCGCTTGCGCTTCGGGTTGGTATGAGAACAGGCATATTGCCGATTCCTTTTCTCAGACAGGTTTGGCACCTGTCCTCCCTATCTCCCTATTTGTTTCCGGATCGGAAGCTGACGCACAGGACGCGGAGGCGCGACTCCCCGAATCGGGAGGCGACCACCACCGCGAATTCTTCCAGGAACCTGCCCCGCAGGCCGAACGGGAACCGGACCCGTGACGTCCTGGGACAACGGCGAATTCGGATCGAATTTGGCTTTACTGCCGACCTTCTGTTTGGGAGCCTTCGCCGCCTTGGCACCTGGTTCGAGAACGTAATGGACCAACCCGTTCGTCCAGGACGTCAACGAAATCTCTCCCTTCTCCTCGTTCACGAGGAACGAGAGGAACCGGGCCGAGCCGTTGGAGTTCCTTTCCTTGGCGGGCAACCAGACGATCTTGCCGTTCTTGCGGTTGATGGTCTGGGTTTGCGAGACCCACGACGTCTGACCGACATTGCCCATGGCCTTGACGTACCGGGCGGAGAAAACGATGACCGGCAAGCGCCCAAACTGTTCCAGGATGACCCTTTGGTTTTCGACCGGTTGGAAGACGTGCCAGGCCAGTTCTCCGGCCTTCCACGATTCCGTTTTCTTGCCAATCTTGCGAGAACCTTTGTCGCGATGGAAGGCACAGAACCAGCCGTTGACGACTTCCGAGTGAACGTTGCTCAAGAAGTTCGTCGCGAGAAAATCGCTCTGGACGGCCGTGTTGTCGATCGGTTGGTTCAACGCCACATAAAAATGATCGTCGTCGGCCAGGAGCAACGGTTCCCGCAACGTTTGCAGAGCGTTTCGCGGCACGCGTCCTCGGCGGAACAAGTTCCCGGCCATCAACTTCTTGCCGGAACTGGCATCCAATACAGTCACTGTGCCTTCCGGTTCGACGACGCCGGTGATCTTGCGATCGACCGTTCGCAACACGTGCGAGCCGGGCGCGAAGATTTGGCTCCACACGATCTTGCCGCTCGGAATGTCGAACAAGAGGACCTTCAGTTGGCCCTTCGGTTCGATCGTCGTGGAGAGAATGCGGCCATTGTGAATGTGCAGCCGGTTGCGGTAAAATCCGGCGAAACTCTTCGTCAAGGGAACTTCCTTGCCGTCGGTGACGCGGTACGCTCGAGCCCCACCAGCGGTGTTGCCACGCACGTTGAGGACGTAGACGTTCCGATCGTCTCCGAACGCCTCCAAGTCTTCCGACATGATTCGCTGGGACCAGATCGTTCGGCCCTTCAACGGGTCCAAAACGACGAGCGAGTTGGTCTTTCGCAGGCAGACGTAGGAAGGTCGGACGGCGACGACTTCGCCCAGCCGATCGTAACGCATTTGGCCAAAGTTGTTTCGCAACTGTTGGACGATCCGTCCGTCCTTGAATTGCATGTTCTGCGGATACCAACTGACGCCGGGGGTATCCTTTTGGTCCCACAAGTCGTGTTGCCAGAGTAAACGAGGCTTTCGCAGATCGAACGCATACGCGTTGTGCCCGACCTGCATGACGGCGAGGTGTCCTTGCACGAAGAACCTCTGGCAATCTTCTGCCGTGTCGGGGCTGGCATTCACCCGAGAGCGGTTACTCGTCGTGAGCTGCTGGAGAAGATAATAGTATCGCTGGGCAGCTTGGCGAGCCGTCGAGTCCAGATTGAACTGGTGCGTCCAGAGCGATTTGCCAGTCGCGGCTTCGATGAGCATCGCCTGGGTTCCGTTATTTTGCAGTCGGAAGCGGAGTTGGGACGTCCGGGGCGTTGCGTCCCCCACGGGCCGATACAAGAACCCTTGCGTGTTCGATCCACCGTAGTTGCTCGTCGTTTGGCGGGTCGCAAGTGAGCCCGAACTCCAGCGTCGACCTCGCTTGTCGAGGGCCGCCAAGAATCGCGGGTCGGTCTTGATCTCGGAAAGGATTTCGTCGCCGTTCTTCCCGTTGCGGATTTCCGTTTTCGGGAACATCCGGGCGAGTTGGCGATAGTAGGCCACGGCCTCGCGGGTCGATTCCGACGACTTCGTCGAAGCCGAGCCGCCTTGTCGCAGGGCCAGCCGGGCCAACGTTTCCAGGGCCTTACCGCCGGCACTCGCGGTCTTCTCGAGTCCTCGTCCACGGAGTTGGTTCAGGGCCAACTCGGCCTCCAGGAAGCCATCGGCGGAAGCATCCTTCAAGATGGCGTCGGCGAGGAACAAACGGGCCTTTCTTCCCGCGGCGAATGGCACGCCGAACTTGTCGATGAATCGCCGGACGTTGTCCAGATCCTTCGACTTGGCGACCTCGTCCCACTGGGCGTTGACGACCGTCTCGAGGGCCTGTTGTTGCTGAGGATTGGCCCGGTCGATCATGGCCAAAACTTGGGCCTTCATCCACAACCCCAAGGGAGTTCGCTTTCGCGGATTTTCCAAATTCGGAACGCCCTGCGATTCGAACAAAGAGAGGCTTTCGAGCTTGGTATAGGCCGAGTACGCCTTGGCCAAGTCGCCAACGGATTCATGGCCGCGGCCAAGAAGTTGATAGAACTTGCCGAGACGTTTTTGGCGGAGCGTGTCGTCGGTCGTTTCCTGACAGACCGCTTTGTACTCTTTCAAATACGTGTCGGTCACGCCCTTGAAGTTGGCCTGCATCAGGTCCGTGTAGGCCAGGTAGAGCTGGTCGTTGACGCGGCTCTTGAGTTCGGGAGTCGTCTTCTGGCTGCGGACCGTGCGAAGGTTCCGGACGGCCTCGGTGCCCTGACCCGCGGCGAGTTGGAGTTCTCCGAGGCGGGTCAACAGTTTCCAATCCGCCGGGTCATTCTTGACCGCGATGCTGGCCTTCTGCAAGGCAGGCAACAAAGGCGGATAGGCCACAAATTGCTCGGTCGTTTGCGACAGGACCGCGTCGCGGTAGAACAGCAAGTTGCCGACTTTTGGTTGGGCACTCGTCCGAAGCCGATTGCGGGCAAAGATACGCCCTTGTGCGACGTCAATGGCAACGGTCTCGCCATTTTCGAGCGGGAGGTAGTACTTGTCTTCGCTAGCGGTCCCCTGCCCTGCCGGGAGCTTTCCGGTCGAGAGGGCCCACAAGAATCGGCCCGTGTCCAAGTCCCTCGCCTGCACACTGTACTTGCCGACGATCAACACTTTCCGATCGAAAATGCCGGCAAAGAAGACGTCGTTCTCGGTCTTGCGATATTTCCAGTTGAGGGTTCCGTCTCGCAGGCTGATGCAGTGGAGCGAGTCGGCGTCGGGAGCCGTGAAGACGACCTTTCCGTCGACGATGGCCGGCGGCGTTGCCTTCCACGTTTCGTCCACGGGCGTCAGCGGGAAGTTCCGCCGACCAAACCGCGGGTTAAACTGAGGAGTCAAACTCTTTTCGCTCTCGCGATACGGATACGCCCAGGCCAACGTCTTGCCCAACAAGTCGTAACCGAGAACTTCTCCGGCGTTCGTGGGGCACACGAGGATGCCTTCGCCGTAACCAAGGTGGACGGCGTTGATGCGTCGCAGTGCATCGACCGGGAAGCGAGAATTCTGCATGACCTGGCCGAGGGATTGGGTCTCGATCATATCCCCGCTCACCGGGTCGAGGACGACCAGACTCAATTCGCCGTTCTTGGCTTTTTCATTCAGGACGTACAACCGACCACCAACAGGAAGCGGCGGCCCAAGGAAGAAGCTCGACTCAAAGGGATTGTTTTGCTTTCCGGCCTTCGTGTCGTCGAGTCCTTTACACCAAACGATCTTGCCGCTGTTCGTATCAAACGCCCGGAGCGAATTGCCCATGACCAGTTCCCGAAGTTTTGGGGAGAAGGGATTTCCGCGGTTGAACTGGTTGTTCTGCAACAGGTTTTGGGCCACATTCGGCGGAACCGGGACGGCCAAATCGTCCACGGCGTAAACTCGTTGTTGGTCGCACGAGAGCGACCCGACGAGCGAGTTCTCGAACACCAAATTCATCCACGTCGGCTGGCTGGAGTACGAAGTCAACCAGCCTTCGACGTCGGTGCTGTAGGATTTCTCCATCAAAGAAGCCAAGCTGCCGTCGAACTCAGTCGACTTCCACTCGAGTTCTCCGGCCTTGATGGGAGTTCCGTCGGCGTCGACGTAGTCTTTGACGCTCACCGCCGTAATGCCCGCGTACGTCCGGTAGATCGCCTTTCCGTTGACCGCGATGGGGAAAAAGCCCGGCATCACGGGCCTTCCGGTCGTGCGATATCTCTGGACGGCGCTTCGGCTGCCGCTTTCCAGGACCCATTCCTTCGAGCGGTTGTTGAACTCCGGTTCGCCCGTGATGATGTGTGGCTGGAGGATGGTTTTCTTCACGAACAAAGTCTTGTCGAGCAATGGAGGACTTCCGGCGGCCTGGGCCGTGTTCGTCTTGTCTCCGCGGATGAACGGCCATTCGGAACGGGCGAAACTGGCCCGCACGACGTTTTTGGCCATGAACTGTTGGAGGTCCTTGACCGGAATTAGGCGGTCGCCGACCCGCAGCCCCTTGTTCTTTTGCAGTCGCGGCATCAATTCTGCGATGACTTCATCGGCACGGGCCTTGTTGACATTGTCTCCGGCACGCTGATAGGCCAACGCCGCCTTGAAGAGCGTCAAGTCGGTGATTCGTGTTCGTCGCGGGGGAAGTTTCAGGAGTTGGTTGAATCGCAACGCGGCCATGAAATACTGGCCACGGTCGAGGAAGTACGTCGCGAGCAGGTCGTTCGCCTCGGGTCCGGACGAGGTGTGGTAGTACCGCCGCGCCACTTGCGCGAGTTTGTCGATGTCGCCGGTCTTCTTCGCATCTCGCAATAGCCGAAACGCTTTTTCGCCCGAGAACAGATCGTAGACGGCCAATCCTGGCGGGGGCAAACTTCCCAAGAGTTTGTTGGCTTCGTATTTCACGCTCACCCACCGCGTGACTTCGTTCGCGACGCCATCGCGAACTTTGACCTGGACATAGGCGTCGGTCTTGCGGTCGAGGATTTTTTGCAATTGTTCCACCGCGATCTTCCAATCGCGGCTCTTGATGTAGTCCTGGGCGACGTCGAGGGCTTCGCGCAAGGCTTCGGCGTTGTCGTCGCCGATGCGGGCAATGGCGCTGAACTGCCCGTCGGTTGTGCGAGGTGTCTTCTTTGGGTTCGGCTGACCCGGTTGACCCGGTTCAATGATAGGGGGAACAGGCCGTCGCTGTGCCAATCCCGGCGTGATCATCAGTAGCAGGACGAGGCAACTGCTGAGAAACGACAGGAGAGACGCGTGGGTCATTCGAAACATTAGTGCTAACACCCCCGGACAGAAAGACTGTTGGGTTGAGAAAAGAACCCGGAGTCATCAAAAAAGACTTGCTGATTGTTGCAAAGTCCAACAGGCTTGGCAAGCAGAATCACTCCGCCCACCGTTCCCGGTTCGTCCCGTTTGTGGCGAAACAGAGGAACAATGCCCTTGCTGCGAAACAACAAGTCCATCCTATAAGTGACGAAAACTTGACCACACGCTAACAATGATTTACCACCGAGCTTTCGGATTCGGTTTCGACGGACGGTAGGACAGGTTTGCAACCTATCCATTATTTTCTTGGACAGGTTCCAAGGCTGTCCTACCGAGTCACAATTCCAAAATCCCGCCAATTCCCGCACCGAGGGGGCCATCTCCCAAACCTTCGAAGTTCTCCTATACAATATAGTGTC
>CAYYUU010000221.1:0-9194 GCA_964474955.1 uncultured Alcaligenaceae bacterium
TTCGTGCCCGCAGGAAGCTGAATGCTCGAAGTCGCGCCAGGTTGCGTTCCGGGCGCAAAGATGACGCGTCGTCGGTCCAAAGCTCTCGCGAGGTAATCCGGCGAACCGGGGTAGGAGAGCACATTCAGGTTGGGGCGGATGTCGGCCTCCCCCGTGTCGATGCCACCTTGGGCGTCGTCGACCAAAATTAGACCGAACTCATGGACATTGTTGGACTGGGCTTGTTGCAAAAGGAACTGCACATCCACAGGATCGCCCGGAGTTCCCGGAACCGCTTCGGCACGGTTCCCCGTTGGACTGATGAGGATCACCATGTCGTTGTAGTCGCCATCGCCAAAGGCTCCCTGGTCCTCAAACATGAAGCGTTTCAGCCCACCACCAAGGTCTTGGGAGAGAACGGCATCACCACCAAACGGGTTCGGCGCATCCACGGAGAAGAATCCGACTGGACCGGCTCCGAACGTATTGAAAAACGCTCCACCTTGCTGAGCGGCCGTCGCCCACGTCTCGGCAGGCACGTTCTGAATCAAGGCGAATGCGAGGATACTACCCGCGTCCATCAAGAAAGTCCGCCGAGACCCAATGCCGTCGGAAGGCTCGAAGACGATGGCGCTACCGTTCCCTGGCTGGAGCTCTCCATCTCCGTCGATCGTGTTCGTGAACGAAAGTACGCCCAGGTCCGGGTTTGCTCGCGATCCGATGGCCGCAGCGTAACCAACCTCGTCGGGGAGCGTCCCATTCACGTTACCATCCATTGCTGCGACTTGGTACACCATCAAAGTGTTGTTGAACGCCGAAGAACCACCTTCCCAAACGATCGTGACGGGAATCGAATGTGGATCGGCTGTCGTTCCTGGTGCTCCCGGAACGACGTAAAAATCGTTACTCAGAACAATCCGGTCTTCGAGACCTTCGAGCCGAGGACGGAAATGACGGGAGATCGGATTTCTTGGGTGCATCTTCTCTCGCGAAGAAGACCGCAGGGTCTCTGTCTGTCGAGCATTTCCCTTCCGGGAGAATAGCCAGCTGATAGGAAACATGATGATTTCGACTCCAAGAAAATGGGAATGATTGCAAACGAAAGCGTGAATCTGCCCGGCCCAATCGCGGGCAGAAAGTTCTGCGCCCGCGAGACGAAATAGACCCTGCGACGTCAGGCAGCAACGTGCCAGTTTCGAAGGAGGTTGCTCCATCAACGAGATTAGACGGCAGCAATGCGAGAAAACTCTCGGCTGCCTTGTGAACACTTCAATGATTTAAGCAGCGTGCTTTACATAACTTGCAAACAATAGCGAATCTAACTATATTCGCGAATTTAGGGTGTGGCTACTTCCGCATCAAGAAGAACCGATTAAGTTTCGAGTTCGCAAGTCGGCTCGTTTTTGACGGGTCGGTTGGGGCCGCCTTTGGATTTTGGAGATTTTTCGTCGGACAGGTTGCAACCTGTCCGACGTTCTCACCCTCAAATCAGATTCCAAAATCTGCAGGGGCACCGGGCTGGTTTTTGTTTCAAAGTGGTTTTCTATTATCCCTTCTCAGCCTATTCTTCTACTCACAGACCCACCACTGCCATCGGCGAGTTGGTGGTGCTTACTTGATAAGAAAGGGGTAACGAGGAGTTTTGCGAGACTTCGCGAGCCTGCGTTCTCGTCAGTTCCCATCGGGTTCATCGAAATACTCGTCTTCCGGGACAAGAGCCGGCACGCCAAACACAATCGTTCGGACTCCCCTCTCGCTCCAAAGCCGGTGCGTCGTGTACGGCTCCAGATACACCACCATACCGGGCTCCACGTCGATCACGTCCCTATTGATTTCCATCTTGCCTCGACCTTCCAAAATATAGTACACCTCTGTGCATTCTTTGTGGTAATGCTTGACTGAATCTTTGATGAACGTGATGTGGAAGTTACATTTTGGGGTGTCTTCGATGGTCAGCGGACGCGTGCTTTCCCCGCAAGGACACGGCACTGTGGGCGCGTCTTCTATCCGCCGAACGAGATAACCAGGGTTGGTGGAGGGCATGTCAGTTCCTCGTTGGAGTCTCCGATGTTTGTCGTAGGATGTTGGAATTTTAGGAATTGCCCGAGGAACAACACGAATTTTTCAGTCCCAACGGGAATCGGAAAGATTCGAGCACCAATCGAGCGTTTCTCCGTTTGAGTCTGACACCTTTGATCCTGTTCCCATTCACGGTGAGAGAAAAGGACTTCTCAGATGCCAAGTCGTGATGGATTTCCCCTCCGCTTCGCGGGATGGTTTGGTCTTCTGCTGCTGAGTGTTTCCGGGTGCGGATATTTCTGGGCCTCGTCCGAGCCGGACCACTCTGAGCCCATGCCACCGACTTCTCTCTCTGAGAATTTCCGTCACCCTCAGACCGGGCGGATCCAAGGTCAAGTGCTCTGGAAAGGCTCGCCCCCTCACGTTCCCAAGTTCGCCATCGCGACGAATCCGATGTTCCATCCCAGATGGCCGCACGAAACGCGAACAAAATCCTTCCAAAATTCCCTGGCTCCCAGGATTTCAAAGCAGTCACGCGGTGTCGGTGGTGCGGTGGTCTTCCTGCGAAAAGTGGATCTATCTCGTTCCAAGGCGTGGGATCATCCTCCGGTGACGGTCCACTTCAAGGACTACCAAATCCAGATTCGACAAGGATCGCGAGTCGCTCCCGTCGGCTTCGTGCGTCGTGGCTCGAATGCCTCCTTTGTTTCCGACGAACAACGCTACCACGGTGTACGAGCCCGTGGAGCTGGCTTCTTCACCCTGACGCTTCCCACTCCAAAGACGGTTCGAACAAGGCAATTGCCGCGTAGCGGCCTCGTCGAGTTGAGTAGCGCGGCGGAATACTATTGGCTCCGTGGATATTTGTTCGTGGCGGAACATCCTTACTTTGTGTTAACGGAGCCAGATGGAAAATTTGAACTCGGTAAAATTCCGTCTGGAGAGTACGAACTCGTGGCCTGGATGCCGAACTGGCACAAGAGAGACCACGACCGAAATCCGGAATCCATGTGCATTTCCCGGATGCGATACCGCAATCCAGTCGAGAAATCGAACTCTGTCCGAGTCGAAGCTGGAGAGACCCGCACCGTGACATTTGAATTCGCAGGGTCAGATTTTGGTTCCTGATCTCTCACCGATCGCTGGTGCTTTGTATATTTCTGTATTCTCTCTTGCCCTACGGCTTCGTATGTTTTGGAGTGCGACCCAGCGCCGCTTTGGTGTCTTGACTCTTTTCTGTTTTCCTTCGCTTCTTTGCGTGATATCTTGTGAATCCCTCAACCCTCAACTCTTAGCCATCTTCAAACAACACAACGCTCGCGGTGAATCCATGGATATGGTTCTTCCCGCCGACCGGGCCGAGTTCTCCTTGTGCGAAGAACCCAGCCGTGGGGATTGTTCCGACGTGGGCTCCAATGGCCTTGGCATCGTGGTGGGGTCCATGAAACAACCGCGTCCCTCGACCATTGCAGCTAAAGACAAGTGCCCCGGCAGGCTTGTTCTCGTGGGCGGCGACGTCCATGAGCAATAGGCTTTTGAGGTCTTCGTCGGCGCTCTCGGCATCGCGAACTTGAAACTGGATCGTCTGGCCGACTCGCACCTGTTCGGCAATGATCAGAGCGCCGGTCTCTTTTTCCAACCCCATCACGTTGCGGATCAGGAAATCCCCCTGGTGGAAGTCTTGCTGATATTCGTTCATCACGCAACCGACGTGCAGCCCGCGTTGCATCAACTGCTGATCTTCGGCACTCAACTGAGCGAATAATTCTTGGAGCTGTTGATACGGCGGCTTTCCGCCTAGTTCCTGAATGACGTTCTCCTCGGCTTTGGTGATGATCATGTGTTGGCCGATCGGACGACACCCTTGCGACACGACCGAACGAACACATATGTCCCCTTCGAGTAAGACACCCACGGCTCCCTGGTCGATCTGTTGGCCATTAAAAATCATCCGACACTCACCGGGCCGACTCACTCCGCTGGCCATGCCCCCCATGACCCGCAGACCTGGAACTTGCTCATTCATTTGGCGAACGAACACGTCCGCCGGAAACGAATACGGATCCCCCAACATCAAAACGCAATCGGACCGATTCTCCATCGGCTCCAGGTCTGTGAGTTGGGTCTCGGCATCGAGAAACACGTCCGGCCAACCCAACAAACTCAGCCCTTCGGAGGTTTGCTCCATGTACAAATGAAAAGGGTGCAGGGTGACACGTTGCGACCATTTGGCCGCCCACAAACTCATCGCAGGAGACCGTTCCACCTCTCGGTTGCCACCGATGATCGATTCTCCAGGACACCCCATCACACACTTGGGCTTGAGGCGTTCTTGGACCTGGTGGGCGAGCTTGTAGCAATCCGGCAAGAACTCCGGAGCGTAGAACAACAGAGCGAGGTCGGGCTCGGATTGGAGTTGCTGTTCCACACCGGAGCAAACTTCCTCGAAAGCTTTGGCGTAATCTTCATGCGTCGAGAGCGCAGCGGCGAAAGGCATACGATTCCTCTTGTTGTACACGGAAATGTTAAGCCAAGTTGTTTTAGCTACACTCGGGCACAACGCACAGCCGCAGTTCTTGTGGGACGCTACATTGGGCACACGATGGCGACATTTACGTTGGCTGGGGTAATCCTACGAACGAACACCTTTCCGAAAGAACGCATCGTACCGCTCAAACAATTTTTCGGGCCGATAGGCTTCGGCGGCTTCATACGATTTGGTGCTGTAAGACTCATAAAACTCGTCGTCATCCCACAACCGCTCGATCGTCTCCACCCACGGGGCGACTTCCTCCACAGACGGCGTCGATAACATGTCCTGGCAATATGCTTCCGGAACGTCGAACAATAACCCTGCATCTCCCAACACTTCGGGCAACGCTCCGCGACGGCTCGCCAACACGGGAATACCATTAACCAAACACTCCACGGCCACCCGTCCGAAGCCCTCTTCCCAAAGCGACGGCATCAACACTGCTCTCGTGATCCTGTAGAAATCTCTTGGATCTTGAGTCGTGGGCATGATCCGCAGATTCCGGATCTCGGAGGGATCGATGTCGCCGTTGTGCAACCACTGCTCGGTCGCCCTTCCTTTGACCACCAAGATGGGGATGTCGTCACGTTTTTTCGACACTTCAGAGGCAATGCGAGAAAACCAACGCACACCTTTGGTCGGCTGGGGCGTGATAAATGTCAGATGTGCTCGCTGGATGTCGGGGCAATGAACGCGGTCGCGGTCGATGACGTTGGGTATCGGCGTCGATTCGACGGCCAACTTCTTGCGGTAATGTTCTTGCACGGCCTCGGAGGCGACCCAGACCGAATCCGCCGCCGCAAACAACTTGGGATCATTAAATTCACAGTTATGGACGGCGCAAACGACTTTGATTCCTCTATTTTTCGCTTGCTCCATGATCTGCTTGGCGATCCAACTTTCACCATAGGTGAGAACAACGTCCGGGCGGAACGTCTTGAGCATTTGGACATAACACCCAAGAAAGGCGTGTCCCTCGGGTATCGTTCCCTTCTGCCCACGCCGAATCGAGTCCGGGATATAAATCGTAACGGGAATGCTGTTGTACTCGAACATGTGAAGGTCAAACACGACATTGACCTGGTTGGTTGGATCGAATCCTTGGTACTGAGATGTTCGGTAGGCAATCCCGGCGTCCTGAAGGTACCGCAGAACAAGAGGGCCACTCTTGGAAGTGCCTTTGCCTTCATCAGCGGCGGTTTCGGGAGCTTTGGCATCGACCCTCGAGCCACAGAACACCGAGCAATTCCATCCGTTGGCCGCCATGAGTTCGAGCAGTTCTTTGGTCGTGATGGCCGCCCCGCTCCCCGGATCCCAGTACGAAGCAACGGAGCAAAACAACAAACGAAGTGCAGAGTCATTGGTGGTCATGATGCGATTTCCTTCGGATAGTTGCTTTGGAGTGTCGCCTGGTGGAGGTTTGGAGTGCGGCAGCGAAACTGACATCTTGGTCTTTCTGTTCTGGAGTGCGGCAGCGAAGCTACCGCTTTCATATTTGTTGCGTCCCTGCTCGCGCTCCGGGTTGGTGTGTTTTGGAGCGAGTCTGTTCGACGCCGCTTTTGTCTCTCGTCTCTTTTCTGTTTTTGTTTTGGTTTGTCTAGGAAGCAAGTGTGGAACAAATGAAGAGTCTTGGAAGAGTTGATGTCGGAGGGCGCACGCTCACTTCTGCGCGAGGA
The DNA here is from genome assembly GCA_964474955.1 of uncultured Alcaligenaceae bacterium. Lineage (GTDB taxonomy): Bacteria > Planctomycetota > Planctomycetia > Gemmatales > Gemmataceae > CAYRFQ01. The sequence goes on from CAYYUU010000221.1 coordinate 6,208, forward strand.
GCTGCGGGTGTCTCCGAACGTCAGGACCCGCAATGTTCCAAGCCGAAAACTGCCCCGTTGTGGGCGAATTGCCACTCGATCGACCACCGCAACGCTTCTCGGATCGCTGCTTGTCTTGCCCAGCCAAGTTCTTCCTCAGCTCGCGTCGTGCTGTAGTTCGTCGACCGCAAGAACAACCCAACCCCGTAGCGAGTCACATGGGGTGGGCGTTTCATGAAGATCAACCGCCCGATGCATTCGGCGAACCAGCCCAGGAACAACGCCATCCGCGGAGATACAGACTTCGTAATCGGGGGGACGCCGAGTGATTCGGTCAAGATGTCCAACAATTCTTGATGCGTAATCTCCCCCGGACTACTGATGTTGTACGCTCTCCCGTTGGCCGTTTCCGAATTCGCGGCAAGTATCGCCGCCCGCGCAACATCCCCCACGTAAACGAGATTCACAAATTTCTTGCCCGTCCCAATCACTCCCGTGCGGCGAGATTTCACAGCTTTCAGGAGCCTGGGCAACGTGTTACGATCCCGCGGTCCGAATATCCAACTCGGTCGGATGATCGAGTAAGCACCAGGATATTGCTCGAACAATCGTTCGGCCTGGATTTTCGAATGGGCATAGTATTCGTACCATCGAAGATTCTGGCCAAGCGGGTCCTCCTCGGTGAAGGGGCTCTCGCGTTCTTGGGGATGGCCATACACCATGATCGAACTCACGTAGAGGACTCGTTTCACGCCACTCGTTTGGGCCGCGTCGAGCACATGCCGGGTGGCGTCGATGACTTCCGCCTGAAACCGTCGCCACGGGCTCCAATCGCCAACCTTCGCCGCACAATGATAAACAACGCCCGTCCCCGTAACGGCCTCACGGACAGACTTGGGATCACATAAATCTCCCACCACAAGTTCGGCACCCATTTCCTCCAACGCCGACGTATCACTCGTGGGGCGAACGAATGCGCGAACACGCTCTCCGCGCTCTCGTAATTGTTCCGTGATGTGGCTGCCGAGCAACCCCGTCGCGCCTGTCACCAGGTTCAGTTTCTCCGCCAACGTTTCTCTCCACGCAAGGAAATGGGAATTTGGTATCGTGAGAGGACGCTCGAAATTTTAGGCAACCTGCTCGAATAGAGGAAGTGGTCTTGCGATACTGAGCAACTCGACGACCAAAACGGCCATGCTCGCACAACCGATACATCTGTTTCGTCAAATCTTTCCCAGAATGCCGATGCTGCGAAATCTGACAATCGGGGCGTGTTCAAGCTAACCCATGCGTTATAATGCAATCTCACTTTATTCGGGCTTGGAAGGCTCCATCCAACACATTGGAGCCGCATGAGCCACGCGAGATTGCCGAACGGGAAAGGACGGTGGGTCGGATGAAATGGTTCCAACGACATGGTTGGCACGGCATTGCTCTCGCGTGGATTCTGCTCCTCGGTGCCCATTCGGGCGATGCTTTGGGCCAATCCAAAGCAGCCGACAAGAAAGATACTGGCAAGGCCGTCAAGGGCGCGAAATTCGAACCGGAAGAAAAAGGTCAAAAGCCTACATCCAAAAAAGACAAAGACCTGTCCTTGGAAAAAATCGAACTTCCATCCGGAACTGTGATCGTCGTTTGTCCAGACTATAAAGAGGCCGCCAAGCTCCATCCCAAAGCGGTCATCCTGACGCCAACTCAATACCAACTTCTCCAAGACCAAATCAACAAACTCAAGGAACAAATCGCGAACCTGAAGAAAGACCAGAACGGGACCGACACACACCCGGTTGTCGAATGCCAACTGAGCGGAAGGATCCAAGGTGACGCGGCTCGCATGGAAGCATCGTTTTTTGTGATCACTTACAAGGACGACAGGAACGTGTTCCTGGGGTGCCAGAACTCTGTACTCTTGCCCAACGGCAACGGACTCGATGGAAAATCCGATCCCTACTACCCCACCGGAAACATGAAGAAGGGATACACGATCCACATCCCCAAAGCCGGAGAACACCGAGTGACGCTCAACCTCCGAGTACCCATCACGGAGCGAAGCTTGGGGGGCGTGGGCACCAAACGGACGCTCGCATTGGGTTTGCCAGTCGCGTCCGTGACGACCTTCGAAATGCAGTTCGCAAAGCCGTTGAAAGAAATCGTCGTCAACGAGAAGACCAAAAAGACAACGGGAGCAAAGACTTCTCGCGTCTGGAATGTCGCGTTCGCGCCGACCGACAACCTCACTGTCAGTTGGAAAGTGGCTCCTCAGCGTTCCCGAGGTCGAGCCATTGTCACCGGCCAATGGGACGTCAATGTCTTGGTCCGGCTGGATAAAATCGAAACCGTGGCCAAGTTGACCATCCAGGATTCCCGTCCGACAAAGAAGAAGTGGAAGCTCCTGATCCCCCAAGACTTTACCATCGAAACCATCCAGGGAGCCGAAGACCAACTCTACACTTCCCGCCGGGAAAACAAGTCACTGCTCGTGTCCATTGATGGCCCGCCGACGTCGAAACTGGTCGTCACAGCGAAGGCGAGTCACGAACGACGACCTCGGGATCGAGTTTTTCCGATAGGGCCGTTCTTGGCCCAGGGCATCAAGCCACAACTCGGGACGTTTCTCGTCCGAGCCAGGCCCGAGGCGAAGATCGGAAAGTATTTCTACTTCCACACCGACGGGACATTACAACGACGCCCGCCGGACGACTTCCCGCGGGAAGCTAGGGACGTCGAGGCAATGTTCGTGTCGACGGACATGGGAGCGGCGATTGCACCTGCCCACCTCCGCAACGCGAGAGTGAGCTTCAAGGCACCTCCCCAACTCAAGCTCGAATTGAAGAAGGCCGCGGCCCTCGTCGAAACGAATGTCAACCATTCTCTGGCTCTCCAGAAATCGCTTACCGGGGCGTGGGAGATTGAAGTTCGTTCGCAATTCCTGGTCACCCCCAAGCAAAATGGGATTAACTCATTGCTGATCGAACTCCCCCGAAAACTACCGAAGGAGTTTACCTTCC
>CAYYUU010000222.1:0-9193 GCA_964474955.1 uncultured Alcaligenaceae bacterium
GAGGCTCTTCTGGGGTTGTACAACCATCGCTTTCAAATTACCGTCTGGTTGTTGGGTATCGGGCTTCTCCTCCAAGCTATTCGGTGGATTGCTCGGAAGCTTCGAGCGCCTTACGAACCTGCCAAAATCCAAGCCTTGCTCGATCATGCCGTCAATTCTTTGTTTGGAGGGATTGGGTCCGTTTCCCAAGACAAACAAAAACACCAGTATCGAGCGACGTTATTCAAGGCGGTAAAATTGTGGTTTGCGAAGGGGAAAGGGTGTTTGATCGCTGTAGCGAGAAGTGGCTATCTTTACAAACGCATGTTGACCATATTTTCCATTGATTCTGAGAATGAACAGAACAATACTGGAATCGCAGGAGAATGCTGGTTTCGTTGGGGGGAAGTCGTCAAAGTCGACGGATTACCAGACCAACACAAAGCGAATGTTACTCAAGCAGAGCAACAAGAGTACAAACGCAGGAGCTTCCTGGCCGATGAAGAATACGATGCAATGACAATCAAATCCCGCACGTTTCTTGCTTTTGGTATAAAGGATAAGAAGGGCGAGATGTGGGGCGTGCTCGTGCTCGACAGCACCGACGAGAACATCGCCCCAAGTGACCGCCAAGCCAAAGCAGTGCAAGCGATCTTTAATGGTGTGGCTGTCGGGATCCAACAATTAATCAGTTAAAATGAGATGGGCTGCGAGGAGTGAATATGGCGAGTGTTCTTTGGGTGGACAGAGACGAACTCGAAACGGCCAAACCCCGATTGCAAGAAGGGGGGCACTATTCTCTGCAGATCTCACCATATAATCTCCCTCATTCGATTCACGGGACTTACAATCGCGAAAAAGAGTTGTTGGAGATCGATCTTTACTACATCGATCAGGAAGAAAAAGATCGAAAACCGATTTCCGCCGATCACGGCATCCAACTGTTCGTCGGAGAGCACAGCCGCAAAATCCTTAAAATCACAATACCTCTGAAAACCGTGCCTCAGCAGGGAGACGGAGTCATCGATTCGCTCCGCAAAGCCATCCACGAAGCTCTACAAAACCAGATTCGTATCTTGAAAACAGAGAAACGATCCCCTCGGTTGAATTTTGAACTCGTAAACGAAGTTTTGAACAATGATGACTACTTCCAACTCCTCTCATCCGAATTGATCACGCCGAGTTAACTACATCCCTCCAAGTGATGCCCGTGTTCCGATTTCAACATTCAGCTTCGTCTTATCCCAGTCAAGTTCGATTCTGTCCTTTCTGATTCACATCGTTTCGCGAATAATAAAACAAGACACGACCGCCTTCCACCCCCGAACGCTGAACACGGTGATCATGAATCTTTCCACAAATTTTCCCGAGGACACTTCTCCCGGAGCGTCCGAACTCGACGTCGCGAAAACCAACGAACTCTTGAACAACGTGGATCAACTGTCGGCCAAGCCGTGCCACGACTGCCGAGAAGCCATCTGCGGACACCACGTCCTGTTCAGCGTCGCGATGGGCTTCAAGACGGCCGTTCGGTGCTTGGGATGTCTGGCTCGTGGGTTGCAGCAAGAACCTGAGGAACTCCGGGGACAACTCTTGCGATATGTGCGCGAACGCGATTGCTATACGCGAGCTTGGACACACGCCAGTTCATTGGAGGCTTGTTCTTGTGTGACAGCTCTTGAAGCCTCTTCGCAATCCGACGACCAAACGGAAGCGGATTCGTCTGGGGTTTCCGTGATCGACACATGGGACGCGGGCGACATGGGTTGCGGAGACTTGGTCCTCGCCCTCCGGATTCGGCTCAATAAAATATCAGCTGGCGGAGTCATCAAAGTCATCGCGACCGATCCCGCGGCCCCGGAAGACTTACCGGCGTGGTGCCGAATGACGGGCAATCGATTGGTCGCAATGGCCCATCCCGAATACCACATCGAACGAAAGCGAGCGTAACAGATGGCCGGAAAATTTTGCGTCAGTCTCACGTGTGCGAAAGACAACACGGACAAGGCGACCGTTGCCTTCGTCGTCGCCAATGCGGCCTTGGGCTCTGAGAAAGAAACGGTCGTGTTTTTGAGCACCGAAGGCGTGCGACTTGCCGAAAAAGGATACGCCGACGATATTCACGAAGAGGGATTCGCGGCGCTCAAGGAATTGATGACGAACTTCGCCGAACTCGGCGGAAAGATCTACGTCTGCTCGCCGTGCTTCAAAAAACGTGGACTCGACGAGAACAACTTGGTCGCCGGAGCCGTGGTCGTTGGCGGCGCGAAACTCGTCGAGTTCATGTCGGAAGGAGTTCCGAGCGTTTCGTATTAGAGCGTTTTGAGAGTGAGTGTAGCAGTTGGTGTGTTGTAGGGTGTGACGAGGAACTTGCGACGACGGTCCACCCTACAACTCACTTCAACTCCTTGAGTTTCCCCCGGACCTGCGACCACAACGCTTGCCATTCTTTCCGCTCATCCTCTTCGTAGGTCGCGAGATATTCTGGTTCTCGGACGGTCGTCAAGTCCGCGTCTTGCAAGCTATGTTCTAACCGCTCTTTGGCGATCTTGCGTTTGGCCATATCGTTCGCAGCGAGCCCGGCGAAACAATCTTTCACGTCATCGCGCAACCAACCGAGCGCGCGTTTCCGCAAACTCGCCCTTTCTTTTTCCTTGATTCGCGAGAAGTCTTTTCCCTTCCCGGCACACGCCAAGACCGCCGCACAAGCTGCGTTGTATCGATGCGCGGGCTTGATCGTCGTGGCCGCCTTGGGTCGTTTGGCGAAAGCGTGTTGGAACAATTCGGCGGCGGTCGCATATCGGTTTTGATGTTCCAGGCAGAATGTGGCAACACCGAGAGCCTTATCAGGGGCAAGCCTCCATTGAGTTCCCGTTTTGTGCTTTTGCAACAGTTGTTGGTATTGCGTGTATTGGTTGGCTTGCTCCGCCAAGCTCTGCATTTGGTTTTTCGTGCGCTCGTCGTTGGTGCGCTTGGTGGCTCGTTCGAAGGCATCCACGGCAAGCCGATAGTCTCCTTTTTTCATGTAAACGAGTCCCAGGAGTCTCGGTCCGTCCGATGACTTCGGACGAAGCTGATCGAGTCGTTCGAAGGCCTCGATCGCTTGTCGTAGTTCTCCTTTTCGGAAAAGGGCTGCCCCCAAGTTTTGGAAGCCTTCCGCGTCTTGTTGGTCCAGCGTCGTCACTTTGCGAAACGCCCGGATGGCTTCCTCATGTCGTCCGAACCGCAGGTGCGCCACCCCCAAGTTGTAATATCCCAACGGCAGAGTCGGACGCAGTGCGATGGCCTTCCCATGCGCTTCGACGGCTTTGCGATACTCTCCCACAAGCCCGTAAGCCGTCCCCACATTCGTGAGCGCCTGGAAGTGATCACGTTTTCGGTTAATCGCTTTTTGGTAGTAGAAGATGGCAGCATGATATTTTTTTTCGGCTTGAAGGTACTCCCCGATGCCGTTGTACGGGTCGGCATACTCCGGATTCGCTTCGGTGGCTTTCTTGTAACAATCCACCCCTTTCTCGCGGTCTCCGGTTTGGGAATAGGCATACCCAAGGTTGTACCAACTTTCTGCGTGTTTCGGATTGCGTTCGAGAGCTTTTTGGAACCACTGGATGGCCTCCCGATAGTCATTCTGTTGCGAGTATGCGACACCAATGTGGACGTACGGAGGGAAATAGCTCTCGTCGAGTTTGATGGCTTTGTGGAACCGTTCGAGCGCCTCTTTCTGCTCGCCCATCCTCCGAAGCGTCAGGCCCAAAGAACTGTGATAGGCAGGTTCTTGCGGTTGTTGAGCCAGGGCCTTGTAATAATAGGCTCGTGCCTCCTCATACCTCGTGAGGTTATGGAGCGAGGCTCCCAAGAAGTAGCAGACGTCCGGAGACTTGGGCCGAGCCACCAAAGCGACCCGAAAGTATTGAAGCGCCTCTTCGTCTTTCCGGTCCCAATGCAATAGACTCCCGAGACGCAAGTTGATCCCAAAATGAGTGGGATGGTGGGGATGCGCTCGCCGAAGGAAGGAAAGGGCATCGCCACCGGTGGCGTAAAGCCGTTTGGCCAGAAGGTCTAGGAATTGAGGAGGCTGTTTGCTCGGATCGACCTGCCGAGCCAGTTCCTCCAAAGCCTCCTTGTCGTTCCACACGCTGTCTTGTCGGAGCTTGTTCTTCCATTTTCCAGGGTCGCTCAAATTGGCAATCTGGTGCAGCCATTTGCGTCGCTCTCGGGAGGGTGTCATGCTCGCCCATTCGTCGAGGGCGGGAATGAGGTGTTGGCGGATGGAGGAAGCCCGGACTCGTTCGGCGACTCTTTTCGGATCGGCTCCCTCGGGACCTATCCTGCCTGGGGCGAGAAACACTTTTGCGTAGAGTTTGGCCGTTTCTCTGGGTGGTTTCAGTTGTTTCCCTGCTTCATACTCCTCAGGTTCCCGAATCCGTCCGAGTTCTTCCGCGAACCGAAGCTCTGTGGACGTTTTTTTCCACCGGTTCTGCAATTCTGGCGTGTTCTCGCTGATCCGCTTTCTGGCTTGTTCGAGTTGCTGCCGGGCTTCGTCCCAGAGGTGTTTGTCAGCGAGTCGGTACACGCCAGCCAACTCCGTTTGCAACGCCTGGCGGTTCGCTTCGGCTCTCCGGCTCTGCTTCTCTCGTTGCTCCGCTTCGATTCTCTGCTTCTCGGCCAAACGGCGTTGTTCTGCCGCATGAGTGCTCTGCCGCCAATACCCAACACCTCCGAGCACTCCAACCAGGACCAACAACGACGTCATGAGTGCTACTGTGATCCAGTGCCGCTTTCGACTCTCGGCGGCCTTGACCTCTGCTTGGGCTCGATCCACTTCGGCCTTCTTGAGTCGGTCCTGGAACTTGCTGCGATAATCCCGAATGGCTTCGGCGACGGCTCCGGCGTCTTTGGGTCTCTGATTTTTCACAGGGGACAGGCAGCGTTTCGCCAATTCGATCAGCTCTTTGTCGGCTCCGCATTCGGTGAGTCGTCGCCACGCGCCTTGCAGTGATGCCTTGGCGGCTTCGGTCAGCGTCGTTCCTTCTGGTCCGCGAACGTAAGGAGGTTCTCCCGTCAACACGACACAAAGGATTGCCCCGAGCCCAAAGACATCGCTTCTCGTATCCACCTGATCGACCTCACCGAGGGCCTGTTCGGGGGCCATATAACTCGGCGTGCCCATAATGCTCCCGACTCTCGTGCGGGTGTCTTCTTGAGAGTGGTCGGGGACTAACGTTTTCGTCTTCGCTTCGGAAAGGTTGCAGACGGACAACGTGGCGTCTTCTGGTTTCGACTCCGTCGGTGGTCCTTTGGCTTCCTTCGCAGAATCGTTCCTGGAACTCACTTCTTCTGTTTGCGGTTGCTTCAGTTGTTTGGAGAGGCCCCAGTCCATCAACTGGACTTCGCCGAATCGGCCGACCATGACGTTCGCCGGTTTGAGGTCGCGGTGGATGACGTTTCGGTCGTGAGCGTAAGCGAGGGCGAGACAAATCTGTTCGAACACGTTGACGAAACGCATCCGATCTTCGGACGGATCTTTTCGCCTTTTCAATAATCCATCGAGAGTTTCCCCCTCGATGAGCTTCATGGCAAAGAAAGGGCGTCCATCCTCGAGGAGTCCGAGTTCGTGGACCGGAGGAATTCCGGGATGTTCGAGTTGTCCGGTGATCTTGGCTTCTTCGAGGAAGCGTTCTTCGCGAGAATCATCCTCTGAGTTGCTTGGCAGTAGGATTTTCAGGGCGAGCTTTCGTTCGAAATCCGGGTCGTAAGCCCGGACCACAACGCCCATGCCCCCACGAGCAATTTCTCCCTCGATGTGGTAGCGTTCGATTTTTTCAGGAACGTCGGACGGTTCTGGTCCCGCGTTCCCTACATGAATTTTATGGTTCGGATTTGTTGTGGTCGGTCCCGAGTTACTCGCCTCTCGTGAATTGGTCTTCGTCTTGTTGGGCGGTAAATCGACGTGGGAGTCCCTGGGTTGGTTCATGATGGCTATCCTGCAATCGTCTCCATGAGTGGACAACTCTGTCGACATTGTAGCAAGATTCGTCGTGTTCGAACGGTGCGATGACTGTGGAGTGCCGGTTTCCGTATCGCTCCCTTCGCGGAGGTGAGACGGTCAACGTCACGGCAAGTCTTGGAGATGTGAGCGTTTTGGGATCGGTGGCAAGTTCTCGCGTGACAAACAGACACGAGCGAGGGGGACGTCCTACCAAAACAGACTTGCAGTAACATTGCGCGGCCTGCGTAAATCTACGATGAGCCTTCAAGTCCAAAACTGCAAGGCCCACGCCGGACGCCAATTCGTATTGACAGTCGTGTCCAAGTTTGGCAAAACCCCCACCCCAACCAAGCGTTCTTGAGCGAGTTGCAGAGCCCCTGTTCCGTGTTGTTCGGGTGGGATCACAGCCAATGAGTACAACGACCATCCAAAACCCGTCCTGGTTGTCTCCAGCGTCGAATCCGCGTTGGACCGCCGATCAGCTGTGGCAAATTCCGGCCTTCCTCGTAGGTTTGGTGGCCCTCGCGTTGGTGGGCTGGAACGGTGCCTCTCGTCAGGGCCAAAGGCTCCGCGAACTGGAGCAAGACTTTCGGACGATCCGGCAAGCCTTCGAAAACCCTCGGGCCGATTGGGGGCGGATCACTGGACTCGCGAAACGGTCCCTCGACAAGGCGCACATGTATCCTTCGCGCGTCGGGGAAGCCCATTTGTTGTTGGCCGCATCCCTCACGAAGCAAGCCGAGGATTCCTTCCCGGAACGAACCAAACTCGCCGACCAAGGCGAACCTGCGAAAACGAAGGGGCCATCGCAGAGCGACGAACAACGATGGCGAACTCTTTCCAACCAAATCCGGGCCCACCTGGAACAAGCCGAGGCCAACGGCGTGCCGAATCGAGACAAGCCTTGGCTCTCGTTTTTGCTCGGCCAGAGTTTCTACCGAAGCGGCGATGACGTGCAACAAACCATCGACTACCTGACGTGGGGGCTGCCCAAAGGAACAGACAACCCCGCCGAAGGGTACGGAATGTTGGTCGATTGTTACCTCAAAAGAACGCCACCGGATCGTCAAGCCGCTCTCAAGGCCAACGCCGAGCAAATTCGACGAACGCACAACGAAAAAGTCCTCTGGCCAGCTCGGATCTTGCGGGCCGAATTGTTGATCGCCCAGAACCAAGACGACGAAGCCATGAAGGTTCTTGAGCGTGTGCACCAAGCCAACGCACCGGAAGGATTGCGTCGGAAGGCCCGCTACCTGCTCGCGAAACTTTGCGTCAAGAAAGAATTGTGGGCCAAGGCGGCTCCGCTCTGGGAAGACCTCGCCAAGACGCCGGAAATCGTCGTCGGAGGGCAACGAAGGATCTACTACACGCTCGGTCTGTGCTACTACAACTCGCCTTCGTCCCAGGTCCAAGACACTGGAAGCAAGGCCCTTCGTGCCTGGGAGAAAGCACGCGATCTCGGAAACGAAGAGGGGCTCGCAGCCTCCTTCCGGCTCGCCGAACTTCGGCTCTATCATCCCACGAGGGATTTCGCCAAGGCACTCGATGAGATTAAGGGGGCGCTGGCGGGCACCACCAATCCGAGTGAGTACAAGAACTCTTTGCTGCCACTGAAAGAAGCCCAGGGGCTCATCGAATTGGCCATCCGGGTGATGCGAGACAACGAGGCGTACGAAACCGCTGCGCTTTTGTCCCAGACATACAAGAAGATCAGCCCGGCGGGAAAGGCCGACGTTCACTTTGCCGAAATCAGCGTCGCCTGGGCGGACAAGCTGGCAAGTCTGGCGGCTGGAAAATCCACTCCGAAGGCCGAAGCGGAGGAGTTCCGGCTTCAGGCGAAATTGCTGCGGGAGCAAGCCGCCGCCGCATTCAAACTCGCTGCCGCCGTGAAATCGGACGGCGACAAGGGCGAGTTGCTTTGGGACACCATCCAAGCCTATCAAAAGGCCAACATGGCCCAACAGGCTATTCTGAGCCTCAAGAAATATTTGAAACTGCCGATCTCCCAGGCCCGGTTGGTCGAGGGATGGTACACGCTCGCCCAAGCTCATCGCGAGTTGAACCAACGAGCCGAGGCAGCTGCCGCCTATGGCGAGTGTCTCAAACTGTATCAGGCCGCGAAGGAGAAACGCCAAGACCTACAAGCTCAGGGCAAACCGACCTCCGAAGCCTCGGCGTTGATCTCGGCTCTCGATTCGTACGTGTCCAAGTCGCGTTTGCAACTCGGCCGGTTGGAGAAAAAACGCGGAAACTTCGAAGCCGCGCAGGAGTATTTTCAACAAAACCTCCAGACGTCCGCCGACATCCAGCACGAAGCCACGGAGGCTTCTCACTACGAACTCGCATTCCTCCTCTACGAACGAGGGAAGCACGACCTGTCGCTGGAGTACTTGCGAAAATCGGTCTTGTATTATCCTGGCAATCCAAAAGCCCTCCAGGCGCACTACCGGCTTGGGGACTGCTACCGGAAGCTTGCGGCGGCCCTTCCGAACCCGATCTCGGAAGAACCCCAAATCCCAGGCAGACGAAAAGCCATTGAAGAAAAACGCCAGGAGTGGTTTCGACTGGCCGAAAAGGAATTCGTGACGCTTCGTGATGGCTTGCGGGACAAAAAACGCAACCAGAATGAAGAGGAGTTATACAGGAAGGGTTCGTTTGCCATCGCCGACGTCCGCGCCGAAATGGGTGATGTGCGGATGTCACTGTGGTGGTACGAGTTATTGGCCAATGAGTTCTCCGGACAAGTCGAGGAACTCGCCGCGTGTTATTTCTACTTCAAACGCGGATGGCTACTGCCGACGAAGGAAAAACCCCAGGCCGCGCGTACATTGCGGAAGCTCTTGGCGGTGGCCGAAACGAACTTTGCGAACATTCCCGATGCCCAACTTCGTGACCACGACGGGAAATCGACGCGCAAGGCCTGGCGCGAATGGCTCACGCAAGCTCGAAAGAAGGCCGATGGTTCGGCAGCCGAGTTGTGGCCCAATCCGATCCGAGAACGTCGGCACTCCGTGGCTTCGCCGAAGCGGTAAATACAAAGCCGTGAAACGTTTGTCCCCCAGCAGGGAAAGTCACACGAGAACGTTGCGTTTCGCTTGGGCGGTGGGATAAGTGTCGCATTTGGAGAGTATCGCCTTTTGCCCCGCGAAAGAACGCTTGTGTTGGTTTTTAGTAGTAGGCACACTCCGTGTGCCGTGACCAGAAGTAGTAGGCACACTCCGTGTG
>CAYYUU010000223.1:0-9172 GCA_964474955.1 uncultured Alcaligenaceae bacterium
GGTCCACGGACCGATCCGGCAAGGGCACGGAATAATTCTCGGACACCCTCCTAGAAGCGCACAAACTTCAACCGATCGAGAGGGAATCAGAAATTATCGTGGAGGAAAAGGGACGGATCGTGATAACAGCGACGTTCGACGACCTCGAACGGTTGGTCGGAATGAAGTACGAAGGCGAGCAACCTACAGATTAAATTTGGAAAACTCTAAAAGCCCCTGACAACCAAGACGGAGCTTGCTGCCAGGGGATCAACGTCTTACGTTCCAAACCCGTTGCTTGGATTACGAAGCCTTATTGCACTCTGGACCTTCTTGAGCGTCCTCTTTTTCGGTAATGGGGCCATTGTCCTTGAGTTCAGCAGATTTCTCGGCGTTGAGGGCCGTAAAACTGTCCCATTCGCCAGGCACGTTGGCTTCGGCGAAGATGGCTTCGACGGGGCATTCCGGAACGCACGCTTCGCAGTCGATGCAATCTTCCGGATCGATGTAAAGCATCTTGTCGTCTTGGTAGAAGCATTCGACCGGACAAACCGTTACGCAGTCGGTGTACTTGCAATCATAGCAGGGTTGGCAAACGACGTGAGTCATGATGTTCCCTATAGTTTTTTTGGCACGAAAACTTGGAAAAAGGTCAGTTGATCTTTTTAGTGTACAGGTGGAGTCAGGAGTGCAAAGACTCTTTTTCCACGACAATTATTGATTTTTTCCGTTCCACCTGCCGTTGGAGCAAATCGAACGGGTTGGATCAGGATTTGTGAAGAGGCTCCCAAATTGTTTTCCCTTCGGGGTCTCTAATCTGCACGCAAGACAGATCCTCAAACATACTCCTAGCAAGAAAAGCAACGATTGTCCAGACATGGACAAGAGCCCTCGCATTGTCTGCCATTCTCGTTGGATGTTGAAGACGTTGCAATTTGGAAACTTGGGAATTCATTTGTGAAAAAAGTCGTCCCAAGTCTGGAAGTTTGGGGTAAAATTATCACACAGCCATAGATCGGTGATTTTCGCAACAGATCGGCCCTGGACTCGCGAACCAATTTTCGTCGTCGCTCGCAACGGCAGATTGCCCGTTGCGTTCCGAATGGCCGTCAGTAGAATAATGAAGGTTTTTTCGAACGAAGACGTTGCCTGTGATCCATAGTTGTCGACTGGACAACAAGTAAACGCTCAATCCTGAAGTTTCTCCTAATCCAGGAATGGGTCGTCACCACTGCTTCGAGATCCCAGCCCAGCCTGTCGCCGAAGTGAAATTGGTCTTTTTCATCGGTTTGAGACGCCCCCGCGAAATACAGAGTCTAGGTCCCCAAGGACAACCTAAATGAGCAGCCCCGAGCTTCCGACGAACGACATTTTTCTTCCGGGTGGCCGTCTTCGGATGGAATTGTTGACGCCATCAGCCGGTGAGGCCTTGGAAGAAGCCATTCGTCTAGCGGGAGAAACTCGGTGGGACTGTGTCCGCAGTCCGCACGTTTTTATGGGCTTGCTCTCGGCCCCCGACCAAAGCGTCATCAACTGGGGTGAACGCCTTGGGGCCGACCTGGCCACGCTACTTTCGCAATTCCAAGAACTCTTCCACCAGGACGAAGGGGAAGAAGGGGCCTATCTGATCATGAATCGAGAGTTTTTCTCGGATAACGTCATTCGGCTTCTTCGAGAAGCCCACAATCGCGCCAGCGAACATCGCCGCGGCACGATCAGTTCGATGGATTTGCTCATTAGCTTGCTCACGGCTCCGGCGAGTATTGTGGCCGAATGCTTCGAACGGATCGGGGTGACGGCGGCCAAACTGACGGAGCTGGCTGTCATTGCTGAGCAACAATCGAGTTAAACAGCCGGGCCTTTCGCATCTCCCTCCTCTTGGCTGATTTCCTCTCCCAATCCTCCCAATCGTCAATCTTTCCGCGTTGGCACTCTGGAAGTGACGTCAATTGGGTGAGTCTCCCTATTCGACGACCGGGCACAGGACCTACAATGTAGCGCAACTGCATTGATTGGGAGAAACACTCATGTGTGTCCGTCTGCTCGCCCTGTGTCTTTTCGCCATTGGTTTGTGCATCTCTTCGGGGTGCCAGCACAAATGTTGTTTCCGCCGTTCGAACCCGTGCCCTCCGGGAGCCAGACAACCAGTTCCCCAACCCCTCCCGGGCACGACACCAGTCCCGTTCCCAAACGGAATGAGCGTCCAACCTCAAGAACCCGTCACGCCAGGCGAAGTACCAGGAAACTCGACGCCTCTGCCACCTCCCCCGGATAAACGATTTCGTCCTTCGGTTCCCGAGACGCCCGGGCCGGCAAATCGTATTCCTCCAGGCGTGGATCTCGGGACGCCCGAACGCCCGGGAACGGATGGGCCCAATCCAGCTGATCCCAGGACGAAGCCGCTCCTCGAATCCCCACCGGTGCCCGACCAACGTCTCCCTTTACCTCCTCGACCGCCCGAGGATCTGTTCTCGGACCCGAATTCCAAATCCAAGGAGCCAGATCCACTTTTCGGAACTGAAAAATCTCCTCAGCAGAAGAAGAACGAAGAAGATGAATTTCCGCCAGCTGCCAAGAAGCCTCCAGAGTCTTCGGAGATGCCCTTTGGGATTGCGAATTACTCCGTCGTTCGGAAAGGGGTCAGTTCCGGCTTACGTCCAGCCCTCGACGGAGGTTTGAATTGGCTCCAGCGTGAGGGATTCAAGACGGTCGTTCATGTCCACGGTCCAGACGTAAACGAAGAAGCCGATCGGAAACAAGTCGAGAAACGCGGCATGACGTATGTCGGAATTACCGTTTCTCCGGAGACTCTATCGAAGGAGATTGTGGACACCTTTTCGACCGTGATTACCGATAAGAGTCGTCATCCTGTGTTTGTTTACGACCAGGATGGTTCTCTTGCGGGCGGCCTGTGGTATTTGCATTTTCGACTGACGGAGAGGATCCCCGACGAAGAAGCTCGCATTCGGGCGGGTTCGGCTGGACTCCGACGTAGTCGTGGTGATGCCCACCGCGAAATGTGGATCGCCGTGCAGAAGTTCTTACGCGATCAAGTGGAAAGGAATCGGTAGGTTTCCTGGCCATTCTGCCAGGAAAGAGTGTTTGCGAGTGCATTTAGCGGTTGGTGGTTTCGTAGCGAAGGCCCACCGAAAAGCGGGCACAGGAAGACAGGGGTGGGCCTTCGCTACGAAACCTCCAACCGTTTTGCCTGCTACACCCGGACGCAACCCACTGTAAGATGAGCTTGGCCTCCGGCCAAAACTCAACCTTGGAAAACGGATAATCACAAGTTTCACGTTCCAAGGCCTTGACAATAGGTCTCCCTAATCCCTCCACCTTTCGCCATTATTCTCAATCCGAGAACCCGTTGACGAAGTTTCTCCGTTTCTTTAAGGTACAACAAGATTTGCGAGGAACGGCGATGCGCAAGAGGCTTCTCTTCGCTTACTGGGAACAGGTGGAGGCCAATGGAAACGAAACCGGGAAAACCATATCTGTGGCTGTTTTGGGGACTGGCAATCCTTGGTCTTGTTTTGGACCAGACCACAAAATACGCAATCTTCGCGTCTCTGTACAACAAAGGGGCAGGTGGCCAACAAGAATTAATCACGGGGATGTTTCGGTTGACTGCAGATTTCAAACCCGAAACCGATTCTGGAGAGAGCTGGAAAAGCCCGCTGCGAACAATTAGCGGAGAGCACCTTCCTCAAGTCAACACGGGAGCGTTGTTCGGACTTGGACAACGCCGCAACATCATCTTCACGATCATCAGCATTTTGGCCGCGGTCGGAATCATCTACTGGAGCTTTCGTCCGGGGGCCGTTTGGGATGGATGCCTTGCAGCGTCACTTGGTTTGATCCTCGCTGGTACACTCGGAAATCTGTATGACCGATTCCTATTCGATGGCGTCCGCGATTTCCTTCACTGGTACTACTGGATCAACTGGCCCGTCTTTAACATCGCCGATTGTTGCCTGGTTTGCGGGGCTGGTCTCTTGATGATACAGGCGTTGTTTTTCAACTCCGAGGAGACGTCCAACGAATCCAACAAAGCCGCTACAACCGCCAAAGCGGAACCCATCACTTCAGGTGGTGTACCGGTGACGGCCATTCAAGAGTGAAGCTGTTGTTTTGTTAGTCGCAGGGACACTCGAACACCAAATAAAGGCGTGTCCGTTTTGTGGTTCGGAAACGTAGGACAGGTTTTTAACCTGTCCAAAAAATACACGGACAGGTTTTTAACCTGTCCTACGGTCAAACACGCGAATCCGGACATCCATCACTTTCGCGTTCCGAGTGTGCCTGCTACAATCTCCATTCTCGCTACGCATCCCGCACTTCGACACCGATTTCTTTGGCCTTTCGAACTTCGATCTTATTCTCCACACCCACTGCATACCGAAAGTTCGTCCCTTCGGTACAAGCCGCACCAGTTTGTCCGTTTCGGTCCATCGCGATGAAAGCGACGTGCGCGGGATGCATGCCGCGACGGACCGCCGTACTGTTGAGACGGCGGACGATATCTTCGCAAGCTTGTTGGGCGGTGCGACCAGCCCGCATTCGCTCGACGACGAGTAAGCTTCCACCGATCCGAATGACCTCTTCCCCGACGCCGGTCGCCCCGGCAGCCCCGGCCGTGTCATCGACGTACAGAGCAGCTCCGATGATGGGAGAGTCACCCACGCGTCCGGGAAGTTTGTTCGCAAGCCCTGACGTCGTGCAAACTCCGCCGAGCGAACCGGCATTGTCGCGCGCCAGAACTGTCACCGTATCGTGCCCAAGAGGATGTTCGGCCACGTCGGCTGCGTCCATCGCGGATTCGGCAGTCCGTTGTTGATCCACTTGCCGGCGACGCCGAACTTCGAGTCGTCGTTGCCATTCCGTCAGTGCCTCGGGCGTCAATAAATTTTCCGAACGAAAGCCTTGTTGCAACGCGAACTCTTTGGCGCCATCACCGACGAGCAGGATATGAGGCGTTCGCTCCATGACTCGCTTGGCGACGGCGGCAGCGTGTTTGATGTTCTCGAGTCCCGCGACGGCTCCGCAGTTGAGCGTCCGGCCTTCCATCACACAAGCGTCGAGCGAAACCGTGCCCGCCGAGTTGGGGAGCCCGCCATATCCGACGGAATTCACACTCGGATCGTCTTCCACGGCTTGGGCTCCGGCGAGCGCTGCGTCCAAAGCAGGTTGCCCTTGGACCAACAAAGGAAGTGTCGATTGGACAGCAATTTCTCCGAATGGCCAGGTAGCAATAACGGCGTTTCGGGGCATTGAGAATGTCTCCGTGGAAGTAGGAAGGCAAAAAGAAGCTTGGGACTCGGAACGGAGGAGAGCTTTGGAGAGTTGCTTTTCGCTCCGCGAAAAGTTGTTTGTCTTTGATGACTTTTCGCGGAGCGAAAAGCAACTTTCCAACCTCGAGATATTAAGATCGTGACAACGCTATGTCACTCTCAGTTCGGCAATTCTTTGATATAGATGTTCTTGAAGTACAGCGGATTTCCGTGGTGTTGCAATTCAATCGGCCCGGCTTCAGGAAGCGGCTTTCCGCGTTCCCAATAGTTTTCGAGCGGAGTGTTGTTGACGACGACTTTTCCGTTGAGCTTCACGGTCACTCGGTCCCCCTTCATGATGATGTGGAACGTGTTCCATTCGCCGGGCGGGTTGTCCGCAGCGACAAGCGGTTTGCTCGGATTCTTGCGGTTGTTATAGAGTCCGCCGGATCCCTCTTTGCGATCCCAAATCTGGATTTGCGGATTGCCTCGCAGGTAGATCCCGCTGTCTCCCCCTTTGCCGATTTTCCAATCCACCATCAACTCGAAATTGCGGTAGTCCTTTTTCGTCTGGAGGCTGTTGCCTTTGCCGTCGTAAACAAGCACGCCGTCTTTGACGGTCCAGTGCGGAAGGATACGTTCGTTGGCTTGTTTTTGGGCCGCTTGGAGTTTCTTCGGCGTCATCTTCGCTCGTTGTTTGATCGTAACGAGACCTTGCCAATTATCGAGGTTCTTGCCATTAAACAAGAGCTTGAATCCCTTCGGCGGGACGTTGTCTTTTCGCTCTTTCTTGTCCCCGGCGTGCGCCGACCCAGCGACCAGCAAAACCCCAAAGATACACGCTAACACAGCTAACTTCTTCATCGATGCACCTCGCAAGATTCGATCCAGAATTATTTCCAGAGCTGTATCGTCCTACTCCCTGAACGCGAGTGCAAGCGGAAAACGCAAAGGACGGAATGGACACTTTTGCCGAATTTTCGAATTGGCTCTAGCGTCTTTTTTCTTCGGTCATATCTTGTATAACCATCATTTATACTTTGTCTAATCGAGGCTTCTTCCATGCGAAACACCCTCCGATCCGTAACGCGGCACGCCTTCACGTTGATCGAGCTTCTTGTCGTCATCGCCATCATTGCGGTTTTGATCGGCCTGCTGCTGCCTGCCGTTCAGAAGGTCCGAGAAGCGGCCAACCGCCTCGAATGTCGAAACAATCTCAAACAAATTGGTTTGGGGATGCACAACTATCACGACCAACACCGAGTGTTCCCACCGGGGTATTGGTCGGGCGTCGATTCGACAGGAGTCGAGACCGGACCAGGTTGGGGTTGGGCGGCATACTTGCTCGGCGAAATTGAACAAGGAAACATTAAGGGACGAATCGACCTGACGAAGTCGATCGGCGACGCGGCCAACGGTTTCGCTCGCGTCCAGAGAATTCCGATATTTCAGTGTCCGTCGGATGATGAGATTGGAACGTTCACTCCCGAGAATGGAACGTTTCAAGTCGCGCACAGCAACTACGTGGCGGTCTTCGGGAGCAACGAAATGGAAGACGGCCCAGGAGCCGGGAATGGGATTTTCTTCCGCAACAGTAAGATCTCAATTGCGAAGATCCAAGACGGAACGAGCAACACTTTGATGGTCGGCGAACGAAGCACGAACTTGCACTTGCCGACGTGGACCGGAGCCATCTCCGGACTCGACGAAGCGCCCGCTCTCGTACTCGGCAGCGCGGATCATCCGCCCAATGATCCCGCTGCCCACGAGGAAGACTTTTGGAGTCGCCACACGCAAGGCGTGAATTTTCTGCTCGCCGATGGGTCGGTTCAGATTCTTGGAAACTCAATTAACCCGGTGACGTATCAAGCGTTGGCAACGAGAAGAGGCGGCGAACCGTTGACGGATTTGCCGTTTTGATACTTGGAACTCAATCGTTGTGGCTATTTCTTCTTGGCTTGTTTCTTTCGCGGAGCGATTGGAACAAGCAAAACTTCACCTTGGTTCGATTCGGGGTAGGTGAGAAAAGTGTCCCCAAAACCAACCGCCAAGAACCGCCCGTTTGGGGAGAACTTGAGGACATTGACTGACTTCTTGTAACTCTTGGTTTCTGGTTTCATATTCTTGTTGATCGGCCCCGAGAGATCCCAAATTTGCACAAGCCCGCTCTGCGAGCCGACAGCAAGTCGGTTCGTCTTCGGGCAGTAGTCCATACAGTTTACGCCGCCGTCCTTGTGTTTGAGGGTCAAGAGTTTTTTCCGGGGATCAAGATATCTTTTCCCACAATCAAAGATTCTATGACCGGGACCAAGCTCTTTTTCCCGGGAATTTGGATCATTTTTTCCGCGAACGACCAGAAAACAAGCCCATCCATGCCGACAGAAACAAGCGTGTCTTTCTTGTTTAGAAAAGCAACCGATATGATTGGCCCTTCATGGCCCCCGATCAGAACTCGGCCAGGAATAAACCTGGAACGCCCCTTCTTTGTTTTTCCGTCCGGGGAGACGGCCAACTCTGTTTGCGATCGAAATAGTTGAATCCACCCATTCCCCTGAGCGACGGCAATACGTTTCGAATCTGGAGAGATCGCAAAACACATAAAAGCCTTGTCGTCATAGCCCCCAACAATCGGTTGTTTGAGCTTCCTTTGCTTTCCGTCATAAATCGACAGCACAGCAGTGCCCAACTGCATCACGAATAACTTTCCATCGGAAGAATAACGAGGGACTGCGAACTCGAGTTGGAGCTTCTCCCTTTCGAACTTCTTTGTGTTGAGGTTCCAAACATGAAGTTCAGAGCCACAACTGGTGAAAAGAGATTTTCCATCAGGGGAGTGGCACAACGAAATGATTGCTTCCCCTTTCGTCTCCTGCAGCACTCCGATTTTTCTCCCCGTCTTTGTTTCCCAACGCACTATGCGGTACGTATCTTTTTTCCCGTCGGCGGCAGTGACAAAGGAATCTCCGCTTGGGGAAAAATCGATTGCCCGGATCGGACCTGTCCCCGCTTTGAGTAGTTTTCCTTTGTCGGCGTAGAGTGGGGAACCGGTGAGGGCCACAGACGAAAGCAAAAACAGGAAACTTGCTCGCAGGAGCAAACGAATTGCGAGGGATGTTGACGTGTTCAATGGGTGTCCTCCTTGACATCTGTAATTGTTTCGAGTTTGGAGAGTTAAGGCCTTGCAACCAGTTCTTCGGCGCTCAACACTTCGCCCGGTTGGAAGTGTAGTAGAACCATGTTGCCAGATCTGCGGGAAATCACCAAGGCAAGTCGGCCCGAGCAAGGATTGGAAGGTTAGCTCTCAAGGAGAGTGCAGTAATGCCTTGGCTCCTTGAGAGTCAATCCGTTTCGCTCTACTACTTCATTCCAGGAATCGCACTCGCCGGAACCAACAAATCCACATGAGAATTCAGCGTGTCCCCGTTCAACGAGAAGTCAATCTCTACCCCTCGCATCATGTCCAAATACGGAACTCGGAATTTCCGCGGGACGCGAGTTTCCTCGTTTCGATCTCTCTTGGGCCAATGCGTTCCAACCCATTCGTGTGGGCTTTTGTTCCCCTTGGTAAAGCGGTACTTCCCGCCCAACGGACAGACCACTTGTCCGCCAAGGACAGAAGTTGCGGCGGTCGTTGTCTGGTCTGCCGATAAGTTGAACTGTTGCATCAGTGTATTCAACAGCTTCGCATTCTCACTGGAAGTCTTGCGGGCGTAGACATAAGCCAGAGCCTCCAGATATGGTCGCACTTTGGCCTTCGACAAGTCTCCTACGTGAAACCGAATTTGGGCCTTCCGTTCGGCATTGACCACCGTTATCCGCGGCGTGATTTTCTGCAGTGCTTTTTTCGAATCGGCGACAGCGGTTCCCATTTTCCAAATTCGTATCCAAGTCTTTCCAGAGCTAGAGAGCTGAGGACCAAACGT
>CAYYUU010000224.1:0-9156 GCA_964474955.1 uncultured Alcaligenaceae bacterium
ATTCTTCGACCACCGCCATGCCTCGCTGATTTGGAAATCTGGGCGTTGGAAAGCGAAAGCAGCGCCAGGACGTCCGGACGCTGCTTTGTTCAGCGGGATGTTAGAATTTCCGCATGTTTAGGTCAAGATAGCTCTGCGAAGGGATCGGGGGCCGAAATCCGTAACTCAACAAGATTCTTGACCCGCCATCTCATCGCACGTAATTTGGAACGAGTTGTGAAAACGTTCTGCGTTCTTCTATTTGATTTTCGATCGTGAATCACAAGAAAGCACCCGCGATGATAATTCGATGCAGTCTCTCATTTCTGGCTTTGATTGTGGTCGGCTTCTTGCCAACGATGGCGGTAGCCGGTGGCAAGAAACCCAATGTGTTGTTCCTGGTTACCGACGACCAGAGAGCCGATACCATCGGCGCACTTGGGAACGATCTCATCAAGACACCGACTCTCGATAAGTTGGTGAAACAAGGCTTTGTCTTTCGAAATCTCTATTGCATGGGGTCGACACAGGGGGCCGTTTGCAACCCGAGTCGGCATATGTTTCTATCGGGCAAGGCCCTCTTCCACTATAACCCGAAAGCGAAAGAGAACACGTTTGGAGCCGTGATGCGGGCTCTCGGATACATTACATTTCATATTTCCAAACGCGGAAATACCGCAAGGAACTATCACAAGGCCTTCGAGTTTAGTAATTATTTGAATGACGGAAAAGAAAGGCGATCGGGGCATCACGGACAAACCGCCGTAAACGCCGCCATCAAGTTCGTCAAGAAAACGTGGAAAAAGGATAGACCACTGTTCATGTATATTGGGTTTGCTGGGCCGCATGATCCGCGTGTCGCTGCAAAAAAGTGGCTCAACTTCTATGATCGAAAGAAGATTCCACTCCCGAAAAACTATATGCCGTATCATCCGTTTAATAACGGCGACCTGAAGATTCGAGATGAACGACTCGCTCCCTGGCCCCGCACGGAAGAAGTCGTTCGCAAACACCTCCACGATTATTACGGGTGTATATCGTCCATCGATCACAACATCGGTCGGCTCCTTGCAACCCTCCAACAACTCGGCGAACTCGAAAATACTATTATCATATTTACGTCGGATCACGGGCTGGCAATTGGCAGTCATGGTTTGTTCGGCAAGCAGAGCCTCTATCAACATAGTATGAACTCACCTTGTATTATTGCCGGCAAAGGTATTCCGCATGGAAGCAGTGATGCCCTCACTTATCTATTCGACTTGTTTCCCACGGCAGTGGATTTGGTTGGTGGAAAAGTACCGCAAGGGTTGGACGGAAAGAGCCTCGCTCCGATCATTAATGGCAAAAAGAAGAAGGTTCGCGACACGATCTTTCTGGCGTACAAAGATGTCCAACGAGCCGTTCGCAAGGGTGATTGGAAGCTCATTCGGTATCCGAAAGTCAACGTCACGCAGCTATTTGATCTGTCCAAAGATCCTCACGAGTTGAAGAACTTGGCCGAGTCTCCAAAGTATTCCAAGAAGGTCGACGAGTTGATGGGAGTGTTGAAAGAACAACAAAAGCACTTCCATGACAAGGCTCCGTTGACGGTCGCGAATCCGCAGCCTGCCAAGGTCGATGAGTCTTTCTTTGCGAAGGGCAAGAAGGGGAAAAGGAAACGAAAGGGGAAGAAGAAACAATCACAGATGTCGATGATCCTGTTTCGATCATTTCACGTATTGCCAACACCATCATTCCGGAGTGTTCACCATGAATCGTCGTTTGGTATTCGTCGTCCTGTGTTGCGTCGCCTGCCTCTGGGTTAGTTTCAAGGCGGATCGAGCACAAGCATCCGCGAAGCCGAACATCATATTGCTGATGGCCGACGATATGGGTTGGGGTGATCCGGGCTATCAAGGCAACAAGATTATCAAGACACCTCACCTCGACAAGATGAGTCGTGGGGGGGTAGTTTTCAATCGGTTCTATGCGGCGGCTCCGGTGTGTAGTCCAACTCGGGGTTCGTGTTTGACGGGACGTCATCCTTATAGATATGGAATCTATACGGCCAATAGTGGACACCTCCGTCGTCAAGAGAGCACTCTGGCCGAAGTCCTCAAGCAAGCCGGATATGCGACCGGACACTTTGGAAAATGGCACCTCGGCACGTTGTCGCCGGACTACTCCGGAAAAGGAAAGCGGCGAAACCCGAAGAAAAATTATTGCACCCCAGGTATGTCGGGATTTGATGAGTGGTTCAGCACTGAGTTTGCGGTCGCGACCTGGGATCCGTACGATCCTGCGAACTCCCACATCAAGCGCAAAAAAGGAGACACGCGGGCTCTCTATTGGCACAACGGGAGGAACGTCAAGCAGAAGCTCGAAGGGTGCGATTCCAAAATCATCATGGATCGTGCGATTCCGTTTATCGAGAAAGCCGCCAAGAAAAAGACGCCGTTCTTTACGGTGATTTGGTTCCACGCTCCACATGCTCCGGTCGTCGGTGGCCCAAACTATCGCAAAATCTATTCGAAATATCCCGAGGCGAAACAACACTATTACGCTACCATCACGGCCCTTGATGATCAGATAGGTCGACTACGGGCGAAACTCCAAGAACTCGGAGTTGCCGAAGATACGATCATTTGGTTTTGCTCGGACAACGGACCGGAAGGTAATCCCGGACCGCGAGGACGATTTTGGGGAACCGCCGGAATCCTCCGCGGTCGAAAGCGTTCGCTCTACGAAGGCGGAATCCGCGTCCCGGCCATTCTCGTGTGGCCATCGCGAATCAAGAAAGGACGCAAAACAAATGTTCCTTGCGTGACGAGCGATTACTTCCCGACCATCTTGGCGTTGTTGGGAAAAGACAATCCGAAAGGGCGGCCCAACGACGGGATTAATTTGCTTCCGCTCCTTGATGAGAAGATGAAGTCTCGTCCCAAGCCGATTGGTTTTCAATCGGGAAGACAATCCGCGTGGAATGATAATCAATATGTGTTGGTTCACAACCAAGGCAAAAAGCGGCATCGTTCCGATAATGGGAAGGTTCCTGTGGCAACATATGAATTATATGATGTTGTGGAGGATCCGGGGCAGACGAAGAATATAGCTCAACAACATCCACAAGTCGTGAATCGGATGAAGGTGAGCTTACAACGATGGGTGGCTTCGTGTCGAAGGAGTGAGGCGGGGAAGGATTATTCAAAGTAGTAGGCACACGGGGAACGGGAAATAAATGTCTGTCCGGCTTCTTGAGGGCTTTTTCAAAGTCCCTCTCCCCGCTTGCGGGGAGAGGACCAAGAAAGATAACACTGTGGGTGAGGGGTCTTGCGTGTGGCTCGCCAACCTCGGAAAATATCGCGTAAACCAATTTTCTTTGGACACCCCTCACCCACAGTGTTCCCCGCTTCGCTCAGATCTGGCCCTCTCCCCGCAAGCGGGGCGAGGGACTTTGAAAAACCGGACAGCAATAAATTTCGCGTTCCGAGTGTGCCTACTACTTCTGGTTACGGCACACGGAGTGTGCCTAATACTAAAAATACAGAAATTGGTCTGAGCAGGAGTCATTCTCGCACATGTTCTGGACGATCAGCGGATATATCTGTCTGTTCATAACATTCGGGGCCATTGCTGGCGTTGGATGGGGCTACTTGTCATTCTGTGGCAAGTATAACGCCCAGAACGTGAAACTCGCCAAAGACGGGCGAATCGTCAAGGCGTGGGTCGTCATGGCCAACGACCGGATCTACAAACGAGGACATCCCGAGGATGTCGCTCCGGCTGTCGTCGTGTGTACGTTCGAAGAAATGGACGATCTCGATGATTTTTTGGAGGACGTCGTGCGCCGACTCAAGGGATTTGAACAAAAAGATCCCGATAGTCCGGAAGAAAAACACATCGAAAGTGTTATGGAAGGCCACATCCCGTATCCCCATCCATTGCGGATACCCAAGCGAATCACTGGCGGACCAGAAGCCTGGTTTGTCGACGCTGGCATCTCGCGTTCGCTGCTTCCCGAAAAAAGACTCACGCTCCCCTACATCTACATCAAGATATGGGTGGGTGAAAAATACGACGAAGGTACGGCGAAAATGATCCCGTATCCAGATCGCCGTCGATAATTTTTTATCCCAGCAAATTCCGTAATTCCAAGGCACATCTGCGATCGTTCCGCTTGGGAGTTTCCCACCCGAGACGTTACAATATCCAATAAAACCCAAATGAGCGTCCGTTAGGAGGAACCATCATGCCGACTACGCGATGTCCAGAGTGCCGCGCGACCATCGAATTGGATTCTCGGGGAGGGCCGGATCAGTGTCCGAAGTGCTCGGCGATGCTCGCGAACTCCGAACAACATCTCCTCAGTTCGCGCAAACCTCCGAACCAAGATCTGTTCTCTGTTTCGACCCTCGACGAAGACGATCCGACGGAAGACGCGCGCGAAGCTCCGCGACGAACGCGAGACAAAGACCGTTATCAAGAACGGGACGAGAGGCGAAGTTCGCGGCGTGATCAATACGAAGATGAGGGCACAAGCCGAAGACGCCGACGGCGTGACGAAGACGATGATTATGACCAACGAGGTCGTCGCCGAGACGATCGAAGGAGTCGTGACTTCGAAGACGACGAAGACAACGAGACTCGCCTTTCTCGAAATCAACAGCGGGAAATCAAAGAAGCCAACGACGACTGGCGACGCGACATGCTCCGCGGTTTGCTCGCGGCGACGGGGCTTTGTGTGGTCTTGCTCTTGATATTGTTGTGGTGGTCGGCTCTGTTCGTGTTTGGAATTGTGTTTGGCGTGGTGGTCATTGTTCTGGGGTTTCATTTGTCGAGCTTGACGGTCCGGGTGAAAAACGGCGAGCCGGGATCGGACTTCAGGCCCGGAATCGTTCCCTGGATTTTCCCGATCATCGGTTTCACGTCCTATCCGCATCCTCTTTTGTATTTGATTCTTGGCCTCAGTACGTCCGTGGGATCGATTTGTATCTACGCTCTGAGCGGGTCGCCGGACTCGCCGGGACAGCAGGGCCAACAAGTTGCGGAAGGCCCAAGTGGACGAAAGTCGAAAGGGCCACACGTTCCGCCTCCACTCATTCCAAATCCCCCGAAGCCGAATCCGCCCAACATCCACGTTCCGCCCCCGCCAGTCAACCCAAAGCCAGCTCCACCGCCGAAAAAGGTGGTCCCTAAGATCGAGAGGCCGACGTATCCTCCGGCGCCCACGACACGCACCATTCAAACTCCGCCATCGGCCAAGACGTTTTCGGGACTTGTCGGGTATTGGGATTTCGACAACGCCGAGAGCAACACGGCGAAAGACGAATCGGGCAACAATCTGCACAGTACGATTGTTGCCGGGCATTGGGACAAAGGCGTTCGCGGCAAGGCTCTCGAACTCAATGGGAAAACGAGTTTCATGACAATCCCGAATTCGGAGAAACTCAACTTCGGCAACAAACAGGACTTCACCGTTGCGGCTTGGGTCAAGTTGGCCACGGGCATGACCGATGGGACGGTGTTGCTGTTCCATGATTCCCGAGGCTATTCGATGATCCATTTGGACATTTCCAAAGGACAACCGGTCGCCCGAATCCGAAAAGATGGCAGTGTGCGAGACACCTCTGTTCGTGGTTCGAAGAAACTGCCTGCCGGAAGTTGGGAACACCTCGCGATCCTTCGTCACGGCGACGGTACGGTCGAACTGTTCCACAATGGGATGTCTGTTGGAGAAGCTCGCCACCGGGCGCATTTCTTTGTTGCGGATGGGCTGGTGAAGACGAACACTCGTGTCATCGGGAAAGTGCCCCAGAATCCGAGACACGTCCATTTGAACCAGCGCCCGCTCAAGGGCATGGTTGATGAGTTATGCATGTTTCAGCGGGCGTTGAACAAACGAGAAATCAAGAAACTCGCTGGGCTCAAAGTCGCCAAGATTCCCGATCCTCCGTACCTGACGAAGATACCCGGATTGCTCGCTCACTGGAGTTTTGACGAGGGCAAGGGGAAGTTTGCCGTCGATGGTTCGGGCAACAAACTGGTTGGGACGCTAGAGGGTGCCAAGTGGGTCGATGGCGTGAGCGGGAAGGCCGTCGAGTTCGACGGGAAATCGACGTACGTTCTGCTCGACGAATCGAAGAAGTTGAACATTCCGGCGAACGGTCCCTTTACGATTGCGGGATGGGTCAAGCCTGAGGAAGTCGAAGGGACGATCCTCTCATTCCGTAACAGTAAGGAAGGCGGGGTGATAGTCGACTTACACATGCACCGTGGAGCACTTCACGTTCAGATTCGGCAAGATGGAGGCGTCTTTCCCCCGACCCAAACGCGGAGTGCAATACTTCCACAACGTAAGTGGTCACACTTTTCGGTGTCGCGAAACGCGAAGGGAGACATCACGCTGTGGCTGAACGGGAAGGGGATTGCTGCGCGAGGTCCGTTCGGTGGGAAATATTCGCGTGGTGCCCTCACAACCAATTTGCGATCTCTCGGTTGCGAGAAACACTGGATCGATACGAATTATAGACAAGCTGACCAGGACCGCCGATGGTTCAAAGGGGCCGTCGATGAGTTGTATATTTTCAATCGTGAATTAAATGAGAGGGATCTCCAGGGGGTTATGCGTCGGAAACGGTGATAACTCAGGAGCTGTTGGGCGATGTCGAAGTTGGAGGCGGGCACGTTTACCGGGTCGGTGAGCTGGGAATATTGGTACATAATATGAGTACACCAAATTCTCCTTGTCCTCCAACGAATCGTACCGAGTGTGATCCAGAATTTCCTTCTCCCCCCACTGCAGCACTATACTACTTGCAAAACAAAAAACGGCCGAATACCAATTTCATTCGTGCGAGTATCACAAGCGCAGGTCAGTTTAATTACGATGTAGAAAACACTCCACATGATGGAAAAGGTTGTCCAGGGACGTGGCTGTTTGAACAGGCATGCATGTATTTTGAACAGCAAAATGTCACAATAAATGGTATTCGAGGAGATTGGACTTTTGGCACGAATCTCGCCACCATCAATAGTTTGACGGCAAACAACCAAATGACGTTAGAAGAGGCGGCAGTACATCCCACTTTGTGGGCATTTCAACGAGCCAGCAGCAAGGGCTACACAAATGTTACCATATTAGATTCCGACGGTAGCCCTGGCAACTACACGTCAGTGGATGTTCTGTACACTCCATAGCTAAGTAGGTGAAACTATGTTTGGTACGAAACTTGAAGTTGTTTATGAGTTGCGGTCAATGGCGATTAACGGCTGCAAACCATCCGAATTGCTCCAAACCATCATCTCGCATCATCCTGATGAGACGCTTATGAAAAACACGTTTTGTCAATACTTTACGGAAGCGTTTTGTTTTTCTGAAGGCGAAGCGTCTCCCTTATTTGGATGGCTTCCCGATGGAACCGGAGAGCTGAAAGATTCTAACATCGACTATTTGATGACAAAGCGGATATTGAAAAACAAGAGTGTGTGGGAAAACGCACCACGGTCGCTGTCTTGAAGTTTTTCTTGGCCATGCTGCCCAAAGTTCAACTTCCAAACCCAAGATGGCATTTGAGTTTCTTCGCCTGTGTCGAATGAGACTCGGCTAAGGACCTTTCCCAGGTGTACGATGCAGAGACCTGGTGTATGATGCGACCTTCGAAACACATGAGCCAGTGTACAATATCGAAGTCGATGGCGACCACGTGTATCGGGTCGGTAAGTCAGGGGTGCTGGTCCATAATATGAGTACACCAAATCCTCCCTGTCCTCCAGCGAATCGAAGTGAGTGTGAGCCAGAATTTGCGATGCCCCCGACTTCATCCAGTTATTGGTTGCGGAACAAGAAAAGGCCATTAGACAATTACATCGATGCTACAATTACCGCTATGGGCTATTTTCATTACGATGTTCGCAACGATCCAGATAATGGACGTGGTTGCCCAGGGACATGGCTATTTGAGCAAGCATGGATGCATTTTACTCAGAACAACGTTACAATCCATGGCATTCGTGGAGATTGGACTTTTGGGAGAAATCTCAACACAATCAATGCGTAGACAGCCAATAATCAAATGACATTAGAAGAGGCAGCTGTCCATCCCAGCCTATGGGCTTTCCAACGAGCGAGCAGTAAAGGCTACACCAACGTGACAATAATAGATTTTGATGGGAGTTCAGGCAACTACACGTCAGTGGATGTTGTGTACACGCCATGACAAAACAGGTGAACTATGTTTGAAATACAAACTGAAGTCGTTGATACCCTCCGATCAATGGCACTGAATGGTAGTAAACCGTCAGAAATGCTCCGCAAAATCATTACATATCATCCCTCTGAGATGCTTGAACGCTCTGTCTTTGCTCGATATTTCAAAGAGGCGTTTTGTTTTCTGGAAGGTGAGTACTCTCCTATTCACGGGTGGCTTCCGGATGGGACCGGTGAACTGAACGATTCCAACATCGATTATTTGATGACCAAGCGGATACAGAAAAACAAGAGTGTGTGGGAAAACGCACCACGGTCGCTGTCTTGAAGTTTTTCTTGGCCATGCTGCCCAAAGTTCAACTTCCAAACCCAAGATGGCATTTGAGTTTCTTCGCCTGTGTCGAATGAGACTCGGCTAAGGACCTTTCCCAGGTGTACGATGCAGAGACCTGGTGTATGATGCGACCTTCGAAACACATGAGCCAGTGTACAATATCGAAGTCGATGGCGACCACGTGTATCGGGTCGGTAAGTCAGGGGTGCTGGTGCATAATGCGTCGCAGAAACTCTCGTACGCTTCCTGTGAAGAAGCAGAGCAAGTAGCTCAACTTCCACCGTGCGATGACATCACGAATCGCAAGAGTGGCAATCAAGATGAGGCGTGTCGACAGTGTAACCCGAACTGTCCTACGTGTAAAGCCTGGGGTGGACGGAACGTTAGTAGCAGAAATCGAAAATCGTTCTTTTTGGATAGTGTACCAGGTGATCAAAAACACTATATGTGTGGACCAGGGGGGAAGAGGGATAGAAACCTCAGTACTATATCCGTCGTTTGTGGTTTCTGTTGTGAAGAGAGATGTGACAATGGAGATGTGGAAGTATGGAAAGTGAAGTATTGTGTCTGCCAACGTTAACAAATTTGAGCGTGGAAGCAGAAAATGAATAAAGTGAATTGGATTAGATTGTGGCTTCTTAATGAATTGATAATC
>CAYYUU010000225.1:0-9139 GCA_964474955.1 uncultured Alcaligenaceae bacterium
TGTTGTAGGGCAGCACTGGGGAAGGCAAGCAAACATCGCGCCGGACAGAATTGGAGTTTCCGTTGGATTTTTGGACAGTTATGGTTTTGCGTTCTGTTTAGATTTCATGGCGCGGTGTTTTCGGGTGACACGAAGCGGGAAATCTTGCTTCATGCCGATTCGAGGATCCGCGAGGTGATCCCACGGGACTTGCGAGAGCGCAGTTTCGTTATACTTTGCAGATTACATCTGGAAGAGGCAAGTCCTGCGACCACCGCATCTTGTGGGGATTGACACTCCTACCTCCCGCCCCTTAAACTTGAAGTGAACTATTTCGCTTTTGTGAAAACTTCTCGCAGGTTTAGCCCACAGCTCCCCTAACCACTTCGCTGGACGTTGGAACCCACTCAGGAGAAATCGATTCATGGCACCGAAGAAGAAGTATAAGGGCCCGAAGTCTGCGGCCTCGAGTCCGAACGTCATCTTGGTCGTGTTCCTGATTTTATTCATCTTGACCAGCATCGGCTTGGGCGTGAGCACGTACTACGGGTTCGAAGGACAGAAGAAACTCAAAGACGCCGCCAAGGCCGCCCAGGCAAAAGTCGAAGCCATCAAAAAAGAATTGCGTCTTCAAGAGTACTTCCGGCAAGAAGCGATGAAGCAGATCGGTCTGGATTTGCTTCCCAAGGACGGGGCCTACGACGAAGAAGCCAACTGGAAGTCTGACCGTCAGGCGTTCCTGACTGGGTCGATGAACGCCGACAGTATCAAGAAATATAAGCCTCATATCGACAATCTGATCGCCACCGGGCAGAAGTACCTCAACAAGGACGTCGATGGTGTGCCCAACCCGGTTGGATATACCAAGACTTGGAAGGAACGCGTCGACGACCTGCGCAGACAAGTTGCAGCCCTCGAAAACGCGAGAAAGGCCGAGAGAGCCCGGGCGGACTCTTTCAAAAAGAACTTTGCCGAACTCGCCACGCTCTTCGAACCGGAGTACTCAAAGCTCGCCAACGACCAACGCCAGGAACTCAAGAATCGGTTCACGAAAATCACCAACGCCCTGGATGAAATGAAGAAAGAGTGGGTCAAGGCCCAAAAGATCGAGGATCTGCGGACGGCCGATCAGTTGAAATTCGCCGACGAACGACGAGGTTTGCGAGAAAAGATCCGCCAGCGAGACGAAAAGATTCTGGCCCTCGAGAAGGAACTCCTTGATCCAGCGGCCAAACTCGGCGGTGGCGGAGGCGGATTTGGTCCGAAGCGAAAAGGAGTCTCGGGCAGCCAACCGTATGCCCTGATGCTCGACGTTTCCAAAGGCCGGCCACTTTGGGACCTTCCCAAAGGAAAAATCATCCGCGTCGACAACAAAACTCGCAAAGTCTTTTTGGATGTCGGCACCGAGGATGGCGTCCAGAACGGGCTTACGTTTACCGTGTTCCCGGCTGGCGAAGACGGCCAGGCTCGCGGTTTTCTCAAGGGCATGGTGGAAGTCTTCAACGCGAAGGTGACGAATTCCGAAGCGAAGATCACAGCCATGTATACGAAAGACGGAATTCCGATTCCTCTCGGACGCTCCGATGCTCTGGTGGCCAAACGGATGTCCGAACACCCGATGACCAAAGGCGACCTTCTTTACAACATGGCTTGGAACGCTCGAGTTGCCCTGGCCGGAAAGTTCAACATCTCCGGACGCAAATCGTTCAGCGCGGCCCAAGACGAAGAGAACATGAAGCGATTCATGCAATTCTTGGATAGCCAGAACATCAAGGTCGATGCCTACGTGAATCCCCGTGACGGAAAGATAGTCGGAAAGATCGTTCCGTCCACACGCTTCTTGATCGTGGGCGACCTTGGCCATCTCGGAAAAGGCTTGGCGGTGGACAACCCAGAGCACAAGAAAGCTGCCGAAGCTCTGTTGAAAGGAATCGCGAAAATTCGAGCCGAGGCCATCGACCGTGGAATGTTCATCGTCTCCCAGCCGAACTTTACGGCTCTGATTGGCTACCAGCCCCCGCGGAGCGAAGAATCTGTGAAAGTCCCCGAGTTCGTCCCAAGTCCGATCCGTGCTGGCCGATACCTCCGCCTGTCCATCGGAGAAGTCGGGGGCGGCGGGCCAGGTCCGATCCCGATGAAAAAGTAAGAATGCCAAGTCTGCGTTGACTCCAAATTTTCGGAGAGTTGCTTTTCGCGGAGAGAAAAGCAACTCTCTACGCCAAACCGGCTTCACAAAATTGCCCTTCCGTCAATCCCTTTCTTCTGCTTAAATCCGCCTCGCTTTGGACATCACCCAAGCTCGTTGATGCTCGTGAGAGGAGCGGTCCCATGCGCTGGCAATTCCAAGTTTTCATTCCGTTCGTAGCGATCGTGCTGTCGTGGTGTATTTGCAATGGCGGTCATGCCCAATCACGCGCGAAGAGAATCAAACAGCTTTACGCCCAAGCCGCTCCTTTCATTCAAGAGGCACTCGGCCGCAAAGTTCCCAACGACATCCAATTTCAAGTCGTCGACACCAAGACCCTCGCAACCATCCCGAGTTGGAACGTCAAGACGTTTCTCTCGTGGCGATTTCCGGGCACGAAAAGGGAACAGTGGTTGCGGACGTACGAACGCTGTCACGATCTCTACTGTCAACGGGTTGTCGCCAGGCACCTCGAAGGCACCCACAAAATTGTCGTGGTCCCCGACCAGCTGCCAACAATCGCCAAGACGGACAAATCGTTGCGAAATGTGTATTCGTTGCAATTCCTCCAGCTCGCGATCGTTCACGAAGTCGTAAGGCTCAGCCTAGAGGAGGAATACAACCTCCTCGACAAACGCTTTGATCCACATAGCCTCGATGACGTCCGAATCCAACGCTCACTGATCGAGGGGCGGGCTCAGTGGGTCACACAACACGTCGCCAGACGCCTCAAGACTGACTCTTACTTTCCACTCCTGAAACACGTGTGGGATGTTGCCGCCAAGGCCAAGATTCGCGAGAACGGATTACACGACGCCTGGCAAGCAACCGTGCAAATGCAGCGTGATTCCTACGGCAAGGGACTGGCCTTCTTCCACCTCATGACTCGCGTCCGTCCTCCGGTCCACGAAGCCCAGATATTCCAGAATCCACCTCAGCAATGGGCCTGGATCGAAAATCCACGAGGGTATCTCGCCGTCCTGCCACGCGGCGATCTGGGGCTCCGAAAGGTCATCACCAAGCTCCAAACTCAGGCTGTCCTCAAAGGCTGGAAAGCACGCCAACAAGCCTGGACGCCAAACTTGCTTGTCCAGGTCGGGGAGCTTCTGGAGGCGAAAGACAGGGCCGCGACGATTGCCCGCCATTGGGTGGATGGTCACTCGTTGATTTGGGTCCAAACGGCCAACCCAACGGTCAACATTGCCCTGAACGTGACACGCTACGATGCCGCAGAGTCCGCCCGGGCGTACTATGGGTTCGCCCTCGATCTTCAACGCAAGCGAGAAGAATATCTGGCCAAAGCCCTCGGCAACTCTGCCGTCGTGGGCAAATCCCGAGTTCGAGGAATTAACCTCTCCGGCGTCGATGATGCCATGAGCATCACAACCCTGGTCGAGGGAGATTCGAACCAAACGCCTTCCGGAATGGTTCTTGCTCGAAAAGGGCCGGTGGTCATCGAGGTCCATTTTCGTGGAATTTCGACCGACGTCCGATGGGCCGAAGACGCCATCCACCGGACGTTGCGAGCCGTAAGGATCACCGAGGACCCCAGCCGACCGCATGGTTCTGGACCTGAGGGACGCCAGTGATCGCTCCTTCGTCCACGCGAGCGCTCTTCGGTCCTGGCGAGACGCTGACGGGGTCGAGGGCCTTATTCCACTCGGCATCCATTTGTTTCTGGCGTTTCGAATACACTCGCGGGTAATGGAGTGGTTCGGGCGGAGGATCACCCTTCGGCATCGGCAACACCTGTTTGGAATCGTTCCGCGGGGCTTGCGCCGGAGGATAGCGGACGGGAATCATGCTCGCAACGTTCGTCAGTTCCGCCATGAGTTGATGCACGGTTGAGTCGTTTTTCAAACTCCCGAGCGTGACGATTCTCGTCGAACCGTTCGCTCTCGCGGTTTTGATGCTCCCGCAAGAAGCTGTGTGGTCGAAGTGGACCACCAGATCGATCGGTACCCGTACGGCGAGTCCGTTGTTCACGACCCTGGGAAGTTTCTTGGCGCCCATCCCACAACCCACCACGACGAACCTCGCCCCAGGACACAGTTTGGCATGTCGCTGCATTTCTCGGGCGACCCAGTGCGTCCGGTAGATCGAACCGTAGATGGTCTTCGTGTACCCCAGACGGTTGAGATAATTTCGCAATCCCGCAAGTTGACTCGAGCCAATCGGGTCGAGTCCGTCGAGCATCACGACATAGACATGCTTTTGGGCAATTGGATTCGTGG
This sequence comes from uncultured Alcaligenaceae bacterium, assembly GCA_964474955.1. Taxonomy (GTDB): domain Bacteria; phylum Planctomycetota; class Planctomycetia; order Gemmatales; family Gemmataceae; genus CAYRFQ01. The sequence goes on from CAYYUU010000225.1 coordinate 4,399, forward strand.
AGCGAACCAGGTGCACGTGTTGTGGGTCCGGCATCTGAACCGCCCGATGGAAACAGCCGCACAAACAAAGAAGACAAAACGTCAAGAGGGCAAGGAAGAGCGGACTCTCCCAGAGGCGGGTGATGTACATGGTCGGAACTTCCTGTTCGGCGAGATCGAATCGTGCTGAAACCTGGGAACTCGATCCACGCATCCTTTCGCGGGCTCGAACACAACACTCCCAAGTGTCATTCTTGAATTCGGCGAGAGAACCAACCCAATTGACGCCAACCGAGCAATCGCGACAACGAGTTGGCTCGAAAGAGTGGCATGAGATGAATCACACCGAACCAACCAGATGCAACGGAGGCACTAGTTGCTTTGGATGATGGTGATGTGACTGTTATGTTGTTTGACTGACTTGATTGGTTTAGGAGACCGATACGGGTTGTCTGGTTCGTACAGACTCGCATTCCTTGTGGCAAAGCACGAGCGCATCCCGGGCAAGTTTTCCACTGAGAAGATCGGGGGCGGCGTTCGCAGAAATACCATCGACGGCAGCCTGAATTTCGCGCGTGAAGGCGATCACCGGATCGTCCCCTCCGGTCAGAGTCGGTTGTTCGGACGAACCATCGGCGTGCAGGACCGTCAACGGCACCGTGCCGGATTCGTAAGTGAGAGTGGCTTTTTCGAGATAGATTTCGTAACCGTGCACGAACTCGCGGGCTTTCATCGACACCGCCCCGCTCGAACACGTCACAGCTTTGTCCCGGCTTTCGTATAAATAAGATGTCGTCAAGTACGTGACGGCTCCGTTCTCTTCGACCCCAGTCGCGAACACTTTCTCCGGGACTCCACAAATCAATCCGATGAAATGCGTATCGTGAATGTGTAAGTCCACGGCCGGCCCACCGGTGAGACCGACGTCCCCGATCTCGGCGGACCAGTCGGGTTTCGAGATGACACGTCGGAAATGTGCACCGATCAACTTTCCGTATTTGCCAGACTGAACGGCGTCTGCCGCAAACGCAAATTCCGGAAAGAAAGGTAGAACGTGGGCGACCATCAATAATTTCCCGCCTTGCCGCGCCGTTCCAACCATTCGATCCGCATCCTCTTGCGTGAGCGCAATGGCCTTCTCGACGAGAACGTGTTTTCCAGCTTGTAGAGCTTTTACGGCGAATTCAGGATGGAGATGCGTCGGGTTACACACGTCGATCATGTCGATGTCCGGATCGGCGAGCATGGCATCGTAATCGTCGTAGGTCTTGATTCCAGAAACGTCAATGACTTCGCCCGGTGGCCCGAAGTTTCCCCGGATGGAAGTCCAGTCCCCCTTGCGTTTCTTTTCGTCGCGACTACAGATCGCTACAAGCGATGCACCCGTGACTTTCTTGAGGGCCAGGTAGTGTATCCAGCCCATAAAACCAATCCCGACGATGCCGATGCGAATCATGATGGTATACTTTCCATTGAGGTGTTGCTGTGAATTTTGGAATGCGATTGAGTCAGTTATGATTCGTAGGACAGGTTACAAACCTGTCCTACGAGTCCTGATTCCAAAATCCCGAGTGACACCCCTCCATTGTACTTGGCAGACAGGCGATTGCGTTTCCTGGTCGCTCCAGGTATGACCTTCGGGTAGTGTACACGGTTCAATTTCAGTTGCCAGTTTTCCTTGCAGACGAGCGGCTCTGGAAATGTCAGAAACTCCAAGAACTCAGGCTGGCGTGGTTCCCTTGCGCAACGGCAAGGTCTGCTTGATCACGTCGCGAAAGACGGGCCAGTGGATCGTTCCCAAGGGAATGATCGATCCAGGCTTCACCGCGGAAGAAGCGGCGTTACAAGAAGCATGGGAAGAGGCCGGGCTCGAAGGCCGGATCGAAGGCGACCCCGTCGGCAGTTATCGTTACGAGAAATGGGAACGCGAATATCAAGTCTTGCTCTACGTGATGCGTGTGACGGAAGTCCACGACGAGTGGGAAGAAGCCCACCAACGAGAACGATACTGGGCAACATTCGCCGAAGCTCGCGAAATGATATTCGACAGGCAATTGCGGAAGGTGGTCCTGTCCGTCATGAGATCTGGTGGGGGATGAGAATGGCCGAAAACTATTTTTTCCGTCCTCGAATTGTCCAAGATGACCTACCTCCTGCCCCACCTCAATTCCACTCAGCAATCATCTTTTGAGCGCGTAACAACAGGTCTTCGACTCGCGAACGGTCCGCCGCCTTCGGCATGAGGTGAAGATACGCCTCCAAGTAATCGATGGCCTTCCCCGGTTCCATGTTGTGCAGATGACACGCCCCAAGGTCCCGGACGTGCAAAGGATTCTTGGGATCGAGGAGTTGCATACGCTGAATGATCCTGATTCCGCGCCGGAAATCTTCCCTGGAAAGATAGCTACCTTTCAAATTCGTAAGGACGCGTAGAACGATGGCTCCGGTCGAAGCGGCCGTCAGGTGCATGTCCGTGATTTCCAGGGCGACGCCCGTGACTTGTCGAATCAGGTTTTCACAATCCGTGCGAGTCAAGATTCTCACACCGAGGAAGGGGACGAAAAGGAACTCCGACACCTCAGTGACTACCTTCGCGATGAAGTGGCCCGGCAATCCCACGCCCTCGACCGGGAACCCGGCCCGTTGACCAACGGCCATCGCCATAACACAAAGCGTGATCGGTATGCCGGTCCGCCGTTCCATCACGACATTCAGATAACTGTTGCGTGGGTCGTAATAGTCCGCCTCGTTGCCACGAAACCCCAGGTCGTGAAATAAATATCGAATCAGCCCACGAAGCTTGGCCAAAGCGTCGCCTCGCATGTACGTCTTTGCCTCGTGAGCCATCGCACTAATTTGAGACAAATACGCATCGACGTCGAGATGGGGGTATTCGTCGCACGCGAGGTGGAGAGCGACTTCCGCCAGGTCGCACGGAGCCGACGGGTCTTTTGCCAGACAGGCAAGCATTTGTTCCAGATTCATAGGCCTCGGAAGGTAAGGAGCCGTTTTCGATTCGCAATCCGTCCACACAGCTTTCGCGTGCCCTCAAGCCGTCGAGGACGACCCAAGGAGTTTTTCCGCGTTGGGTTGCGGCGGATTTTCGTCTGCGACAGCAGTCTGATTCGCAGTTTTGTCCACGGAAAAGCGGGTGGGTGAACTCTCGTCATCCGGTGGGTGGAGGGTCAGTTTTTCCTTGAGTCCGTGGAACAGATCTCCGATTCCGTACACGGGAAGGAAAATGGAGAACGTGGCCAGGGGGACAAAGCTCAACTCCGTCATCGCTCGCGGTTGGAGCCAACTCGCGAGCACATGGGTGCACACAAAGATGGCCAATGACGAGGCCGAAGGCTGTGTCCGGTTCGCCGCTTGAGTCCAACTTCTTGCTAAGGACCGCCAAAGGCCCCATCCCATTAACGCCACAATGACCCAGAAGTTTCCCCAGATCCAGCGTCCTCGTTGGTCCGGCTGCCAACCCGACACCAGTCCTTGGCCGGATGGCTCCAGACTGGTTGCGAGCATCGATTCCAGAGAAACAAATTCGGTTGCCGGAATGACTGCGCCAATTTGGACACCTTGCTCTTTCAAGAAAACGCCCAATTCTGTGAGCCCGTGAGCCAACAAGAACGGAGCGACGACGGAGGCAACGCCAAAGAGTCCCATCGCAATCACGTTCAGCGTGGCTGGCCGTTGTTTTCCTCGACCCGAGGCAACGGGCACCGTCGCACAAAACACGAGCAACGAGACCACGCTCGAAATCGTCGCGACCAATCCCGCGTAGGGATGTACGAGCCAAATCCAACCACCCAGTACCATTGCGACGATCCAGAGTCCGCTCATGGAAACAAGTTGGTTGTTCGTTTTTCCGGCCAAATGCCACATCGCGAACAAAAACGCCAAGCCCACGAGCAATCCCGTTTCGACCAACAACCCCCGTTCGAACGCCGCCGTCTCCGGCTGTAACAATATTGGGTGGAACAAAAACAAGACACCAACAACAAGACACCAAAATGGGTGCAATATCCCTCGGCTCGCCAAACACAACGCCAACCCACATGCGAGGATTGGTCCACAAACTCCCCAGGCCGTTGGTGCGTATAGCGGGAAGGGTTGATATTGCCACAACGCAACGCCGAACAAGACCAACGCGCTGAAGAGGAATCCCCAAGGCGCCTTGATTCTAAGTTTTGGTTCGTCACTGTTCACGGATTGCTCCAGAAAACCCCTGAATGTGTCCACGTTTCGACGATTCCCCAAACCTCGTTGTGTTCTTGGAACATCGAAACAGAGGAAGCCCCTCCGGCATCCGGGATGGACTCACCCCCTTTCAAACATTCTACGGGCGCGAGGCACCAAGCGCGCTCCTGCCTGGAGATTTCTCTGATTTGCCAGGACAAAAAGGCGACTATCCAGGGAACATGTTTTTGCCGCAAGAGAGAATCGCTCAACGACCTTCTATGGGTTTTTGATAATTCTTGGGCTCAGGAATAGCTTGTCGGATGCCCGATGCGAATGGATATAATGAACGGGCCGTGGGCTGCCGCGACCATTACAGACAGATGCAAACGGACCTCAGGATCGCTGCGAAAACAACAAACCAGATCTCGGGAACTTATTTTCGCGGCGGACTGAAAGCTCACATCCTCAAATCGTGGGTCGCCCCAACACGGATGGTTCGGGAACGGATTCTTTTTCCCCCTCATTCTGTTTCTGGAGTGGATTAGATGCTGCAACGTGTTCTGGAACCAGAGGTCATGGATTC
>CAYYUU010000226.1:0-9077 GCA_964474955.1 uncultured Alcaligenaceae bacterium
GGGTCTCCTTGGTCACCGACCAGGGACGCTCGGCGGACAACCCGAGGTCAACATTGTCTATGTGGAAATGGTCCACCCAGAGGTTCCGGGTGACGTCCGTGAGGACCCACTTGTGGTCTGCGTTCATCGCATCTCAATCCTTCTTGGCCGAGGGTGTTGGTTTTTGTCGTTGCTCCAAAAGGAAAGCAATCAGGTTGTGGAACTCCGGCTCGCGTAACTTCTCGTGAAAATCATCGGGCATGGGGGACGTCGCGACGACTTTCTGTTGAGCCACCTCACGTTTGGGGATCCGAACTTCCTGTCCCTTCGCGTCGGCCAGGACCAAAATCTCCCCCTCTTTTCGCAACAAGAGGCCTTGTTGAATCTTCCCGTTCTTGAGCAAGAGCAACGTCGAACGAAATTCCTGATCGACGTTCCGACTCGGATCCAGAATGTCTTCGATCAAGCGTTCCACACCCCGCATTCCGATGCCGTCGAGCTGCGGCGCGATCTTCCCACCTTTGTTGTTGAGTTGGTGGCACGCCATACAATTCTTCTCGAAGACTTTCACACCCAAGGCGACCTGAGTCTTGGCGTTTCGGAAACTCGTTACTCGCTCCTGGAGCAACTCGAGGATTTGGGTGTTAGCTTTGGGGAGGCCCTTGGTCAACCTGGCCAGTCGCTTCTGCGCATTCGGAGGATTCGCGCGGGCCAGCTGTCGAATGAGACCCCGGTTCGCCAACAACCGCCGGGAAGCCTTCCCTTCTGTGATGGCCTTCAGAAGCGCATCGGCCCCCTGACGACTTCCTGCAAGTCCGTTCGCTATGTGGCGCTGCAAGGAGGCCGGAGCCGACTTCAGACTCGCCACCAGCGCTGACCGGGCGACCGGAGTATTGGCCAGGATCAAAGCGTCGGCGAGGCGTTGCCGCAGGGCCACAGATTGCCGACCATCGAGAACCATCTTGCTGAGCCGAGGGGCGTACTCCTCCCCGTTGATCCGAACCAACGCGACCGCGGCTTTTCCACGCCGTTCGACACCTCTCTCGGATGATTGAACAATCTCGACCAAGGTTTTCTCGACCGTGCGGACCCGAAGTTCCCCAGAGAGGTCAATCCCAAGAGTCGCTTCCGGATCTCGCTTCAAATTTACGAGGGTTTCGCACAGTTTCGTCCCCCACTGAGTCGCCTCCTTGCTGAGGTGTTGACCTCGCTCTTGTGTCCCCTGTCGAAACGCCCGCAGGACGAGGACCTGACCAGGGTAGTCCTTCGCAAACTCTTTCCTCGCAAACCCGATGACCTTCTTCGCGAGGGACAAATCCCCATGCCGAGCCACATGCCGGACGTACTCTCGCAGACGTGCTCTGTCCTTCACCAGGTGCGGCAAATTCGACACCAAGAACTCGGCAGCTTCCTCATTTTTTAGACTCAAGATGACACTGGCGATTTCCCGGATGTCCTTGTCCTCAAGCTGTTGCTTCTTCGCCCAGTGCCAGGTCTGAGGGACACGGAATTGATCTCGAAGACTCATCCGCACGACGTGACGGAGGTGCGTGTCCCTCGCAGGCACCTTGTGCCGCAATGCCAGGAGTATCTTGACATTCTCGGGGGCAGGGTGTGCTCCGAGGACCTCCGAAGCGGTCCGCTGGACGAAACTGTTGGAGCCTTGGAGGCCCTGGACAGCCAACGTTCTCAACTCCCCTGGGAGTTCCTTCCTGTCCGCCAGAATGCGGTTCGCATGGACACGAACGATCGGAGATTTGTGCCCCGCAGCTCTGGTAACTGCTCGGTCCGACAAGCTCCCAAGTCGATGCAGGACCCACAAACAATGAGCATGTTGGGACTCCGACTGTGTCTTTTTCAAGGCCCGTTCCACGGCAGGGACAACATCCTTTCCTCGGGCTACCAGTTGGTGTGTCGCAACCAACCGGACGGTCAAGTTGTGGTGTGTGAGGTCCTCAAGCAACTCAGGGACACTGGCCTTCGTCCAATCCTTGCGAGGGGCCTTCAACTCGGCGTGTGGTGCCTTCCCCTTGTAGACGATTCGCCAAATACGACCGTGAGTCCGATCCCGTCCGGGGTGCGTCAACGGCACTTCGTAGTGTCCAATGATCCGGTTGTAAAAGTCCGCAACGTAAAGGGCTCCATCGGGTCCCAACTTGATGTCGACCGGACGGAACCAACGGTCCTTGCAACTCACGAGATCTGGTCGTGCCACCGCATTGTAAGTCGATCCCACCTGCTTGAGGGAATCGCGATTGATGCAATTCGTCACCACGTTCCCGATGAAGATGTTGTCCCGGTACTCCTTCGGGAAATGGTTCGCGGCGTAATACGTGATCCCGGCAATGGCCGTCGACCCATGATTGTGTTGCATCATGTCCGGACCAAAACCAAGCCCATCGTGGGGCTTCCCAAAACTCGGATAGTGCGCCCCGCGAAGGAGTTGATAAATCGGACGAGTGTGACAGTCCGCCGAGAACAGATTCCCCAGCGGATCGAACGCCAGCCCAAAAGGATTGACCTGTCCGTGCGTATGATAGTTGACTCGTGTCCCATCGGGCTTGAATCGATAGGTGTTGCCCGAGTGCATCGTGATCGAAGACCCGTCGAGCCCCTTGACCGTTGAGGTGTTCGAGAACCCATGACACGCATACACCCAGCCATCAAAACCCAACCGGAACTCGCCGGTCAATCCGTGGGTGTCACGCTGTCCATACTCCTGAAGGAGTAGGCGTTTCTTGTCCGCCTTGCCGTCGCCGTCGGCATCTTCGAGGTACCAAACGTTGGGGATGCTGAAGACAATGGCTCCCTTATCGAAGGGCAACACGCCGATGGGAATGTTGAGGTTCTCGGCAAACGTCGTGACCTTCCTCGCCCGTCCGTCTGGGCCGAAATCTTCGAGTATCTTGACGGTGTCTTTCGTCTTGGCATCCTTGGCGGGAAATGGATACTCACTCGACATAGTCACCCACAAACGCCCCTTTGCATCAAAGGCGATGTTCATTGGATTCATGATGTGCGGCTCGGCTGCGACGAGTTGGATCTCAAAGCCGGGAGGGAGTTGAAAAAGCTTGCGCTGTTCTTCGGGCTTTTTGGGATCGGTGGGAGCGACGTGCGGGGACGGCTTCCACTGCGGTTGCTGGGCCACGACCAGACAGCCCCCAAACACACTCGTTGCCACGACCAACACCATCGACACGATGGCTCTTTGCATACCGAAATCTCCTCGCTCTGTTTCATTGCGGACAAAGGTTACGACTCGAAAAAGCTAATCGAGAGATTGTTGGCCAACGGCATCGAGACACAGATACCTTCTCGCAAGAATGCCAAGGAACCTCGGAGTGTCGATTCGCATGTCTACAAAGAACGCGATTTCGTGGAGCGAGTCTTCGGTTGGAACATGCAGTACCGCCAGGTCGCTACGCGCTACGACAGACTCGACCGAAACTTTTTGGAGTTCGTCCTCGTCGCTTCAATTATGGTCTTGTTGAGATAGCCTCGGTTCCTCAAATTACTCAGATATTGCCAACAAGACCTACTACTTTTTTCCTCAAACCAACTCCCGAATCACTTCTCCCTCCGGCAGAACGGGAATCGGCCTTCCCGCATTAGTTACGGTCTGTGCGTTCGTGGGCAACCCGAGATGTCGGTACACCGTCGCCAACACGTCTCCGGGGCTGACCGGTCTTTCGACAGGAACTTCGCCCCGCGAATTCGAACGACCTATGACCTGACCCATGCGAAGACCACCTCCAGCCATCAAGATGCTCATCAACGAACCCCAGTGATCACGACCACCTGTCTGGTTTATGCGTGGCGTGCGGCCGAACTCTCCCCACACGAGCACCAAGACTTTGCGGTCGAGCCCGCGAACGCAGAGGTCCTCGATCAATGCCGAGATCATCTTGTCGAGCGGTGGACCGCTGACGTCCATGCCTCGCGAAGGTCCATCGCTCCCGTCGGCGGGTCGATTGTCGTTCTTGAGGTTGCGGTGCCAGTCCCAAAGTTTGGAATCGGGCGCGGTATTGATCGTGACGTACGGCACGCCTGCCTCGACGAGACGGCGAGCAAGCAACGCACTTTGGCCCCAACGATGTCGGCCATATCGGTCGCGAATGCGGGGATCTTCGCGAGTCAAATCGAAGGCTTCTCGGGCCTGCCGACCCGTGACCATCTCCAACGCTCGTTGCTGGAATTGATCGAGGCTCGCCATCGCACCGGTCGAGTCGAGATTCCGATTCAGCTGATCCAGGTCGCGAAGCAGCGTGCGTCGGTCGTGCATTCTCTCAAGTCTCACGTCATCGGCCAACCGAAGATTCCCCACCCGAAAATTCGAATCGTTCGGATTCGCGTTGATCGTGAACGGGTTGTACGCCATCCCCAGATACCCAGCGTCGTGAACATTTTGAATTTGCGGATTCGCTTCTTGGGGCAATCGGAGTTGCACGTAACTTGGCATCTGCGGAGTCTTGGGACCTTGCAGCTTCGCAACGAGCGAGCCGACCGAGGGATAGTGTAACTCGCGTCGATTCTGGGGAAGGTGTCCCGTGACGCACAAGTGTGCTCCGTGCAGATGGTTGTTCGTGCGGTGCGTCACGGAGCGGATGATGGCAACCTTATCGAGGATGTTCGCACAGCGCGGCAGCATCTCGCAAATGTGAACCCCCGGCAGTCGAGTGGCCATTGGGTTGTAGCAACCGCGAAATTCGATCGGAGCGTCCGGCTTCGGGTCGAACGTTTCAAACTGGCTCGGTCCGCCGCCCAGCCAAATCTGAATGACAGCCGTGTCCGGTCGCGGCGTGGGCGATTGTGCCGCTTGGGCTTGCAACCGGAATAATTCCGGAAGGCTGAGCAATCCTGTCCCTGCGGTGACTGTTGTGGTGAAGAAGCTGCGGCGAGACATTGGGGCTCTTGCGGGGGGAGTTCGTGAGCGGAGATTCATCGCCATAGTTCCTCAGTTGGGAGAACTTGAATGCGATCAACGATCCGCCAATTCGATGCAAACTTGAGCCGACGGCCCTGGGCAAGAGCACATAGCCTCGCCTGAGCAAGCAGAAAACGCACCGAAATCCGATGACAAATCGTATGAAGAAAACAGGTAGCCTGCATCAAGGAATTTCAATATTGTAGCTCAGATCGTGTCCGGGGATCAACGAATTGATCTCCAAGACCGAAAAATCTGAGCTATTCTTAACGAGTGTTCGGCGAGTTCTGGGGGCGGGTTGATGCTCCTCGCTTCCTCAAGAGTCGCCGTTCTTCATTCAGTCGGGGCAACCTGTGCTGAGAACTCTCGAAAAAGGAATTGTGGAAAAAACCATGGCCGGTATTTTTCTCAGTTCCTCAGTAAAGAGCATTCCCGTTAAAAAAAGCACGCACCCTCATTTCAGCTTGGAAGGACTGCCGTATGCCGTCCCCGTCTCCGGATGCGCCGAAACTGCTGGTCATTGACGATGAACCAGCAATTTTATTGATGCTCAACCGTGCCCTGGCGCAAGCAGACCTGAGCATCACCACGGCCGAAAACGGCGTCGAAGGGCTCGCACTCTACGAAGCCAATCCTGCGAATTTCGATTTGATTCTCACCGACATCCAAATGCCGCAAATGGACGGGATAGAATTTGCTCGCCATTTGCAAGAACACCATCCGTCCGCAAGGATTTGCTTGATGACCGGACAGCAATGGGAGATTAAGGAAGAACTCCCTCCCAACGTCTTGCACCTGTTTGCGAAACCTTTTACCTCGTTGGCGAGTCTCGCAGATGTGCTCCGCGGTCTTGTGGCCGACAAAACTTGTTGTTGAGCCTTTTCGTACTTGCCAGTAGCGAGCCGAGATATCCTCCTCTCCCCTCTTGGTTCACAGGCACTCCCGAACCCCTTTTTTCTTCTCCGTGTCTTTCTCCCAATATCGTTGGTGAGTGAATGTGCGAAAAGTTCATGGAGAATTCCGATGGCCAGCCGGAGTGTCCTTGCGCAATTGGGCAAGGAAACGGTAGAGATTTTGGGACGAGGAAAGTACACGTCGGCGGGTGGACGCGTCGTTTCGATTGCGAACCTGATCAAGGACGCGAAGGAACAGACAGTCCACTACACGCCAGTTATGTTCGACGACGTCCTTGATCGACGGGCGGAAGTGCTGACGACCGCTCCTCGCTACGAGACCGTCTTCGAAGTGCGAAACTGCACGACCCTCGATGCTGCGGGCGAACTCCAAGCCGACGCCGAGGACATCGACGTCTTCTGCTTGAACTTTGCCTCGGCAAAGCATCCCGGCGGTGGTTTTCTCAACGGAGCCCGGGCCCAGGAAGAAAGCCTCGCCCGCGCGACCGGGCTGTACCCTTGCCTGAACCGAGCGAAAGCCATGTACGAGGCTGGGCGACAGTGCGGAACTTGCCTCTACACCGACCACATGGCGTACTCGCCGAGGGTGCCAGTCATCCGTGAGAACGACGGGAACCTTCTCGATGAGCCGTACACCATCTCCATCGTTACTTCGGCGGCTGTCAACGCCGGAACCGTCAAGCCACACGAACGATCCAAGATCGAACGTGTAATGCTTGGGCGAATGGAAAAGATGTTGTCCCTCGCGGTCGTTCACGGCCACCACACTTTGGTGCTGGGAGCTTGGGGCTGCGGAGTGTTCCGGAACGATCCCGCCGACATGGCCCGATGGTTCCACACGTATTTGGTCGAGACTCCGACGTTCGAGGGCGTCTTCCGAAAAGTGGTCTTTGCCATTCTGGATACGTCCAAGGAAAAGCGGTTTATTGGACCATTCCAAAAGCAATTCTTGGGTTCGTAGAACACGCAAGAGGTCTGTTCGGATTCCGAAAGTCGCTTTTCGTTCCACGAACAGTCACGAAGGCAGAAAAACTTTTCGCGGAGCGAAAAGCAATTTTCCAGATGCGGCATTGAAAGTACATCCATGCGAATCGGCGTTCTTTCTGACACACACGACCAGGTTTCTCGAACTGAGGTGGCGGTTACCATTCTGCGAACCGAAGGAGCCACGATCCTGATTCACTGCGGAGACATCATCGGCAAAGCCGTCTTGCAAACCTGTTCCGAATTGCCGTGCTATTTTGTCTTCGGGAACCATGACGCGGATAACGTGCCCGAACTGCGGCAGGCTTCGGTGGAATTGGAGGCGAACTGTCTGGGGTGGGGCGACGTAATGGAATTCGCTGGAAAATCAATCGGCGTAACACACGGTCATCTCACGACGGACGTGAAGCGGCTGCTCGTGAGTCAACCCGACTATCTCCTCTCCGGCCACTTGCATGAGCCGAGGGATTGGATCGAGAACGGAGTCCGCCGAATAAATCCCGGAGCACTCCACGACGCCGAGGAGTATACTGTCTGTGTGATCGACCTGCAGACCGATGAGGTCCGGCACATCCGAGTGATGGAGTGACGGCCTGCTCGAAAAGTCGTTTGGAGATGATTTCCCCGCAGTCTGTGGAAACCAAAAGAGGTGTCGGTAATGGAAGAGAACGAGGAGGCGTTCGTCGAAAGACTCCGGGCAGGGGAAGAAGCCGTTCTCGCCGAGTTGTTCTCCCTCCACCGCGAGCGACTCCGGCGAATGCTCAATTTCCGCATGGACCGTCGTCTGGCCGGTCGTGTCGATGCCGAGGACATTCTCCAGGAAGCCTATCTCGACGCCACCCAACGCATCGAACATTACCGCAAAGAAGACTCGATGTCGTTCTTCGTTTGGCTCCGACTCATCGTCAATCAAACCTTGATCGACGTACATCGGCGGCATCTCGGGGCGGAAATGCGGGACGCCAATCGCGAGGTCTCGATGCATCACAAGGGCAATGCTCAATCCACGTCGCTTTCCCTCGCGGCCAAACTCCTCGGCGATCTGACGAGTCCGAGCCAAGCGGCCGTTCGTGAAGAAACCGCGGCCCAACTCGAACGAGCAATCGCGTCGATGGACCCAATGGACCAGGAGGTCCTGGCGCTTCGGCACTTCGAAGATCTGACCAACAGCGAAGTCGCTGAAGTGCTCGGGATCGGACAAACGGCCGCCAGCAATCGGTATGTCCGGGCCCTTGGACGACTCAAAAACATTCTTGCGGAAATTCCGGGCTTCCTGGATTCGTGACTTCCCGAAGACGCACCAGAGAATGGCACCGGGTTGTCAGTTGCCCATCGTGGGGTGCTGAAGTATCATACAACTACGGTGAAATCGAACAGACGACGCCCCGTCGCTCCCCAATTCGTTCCCCCGTGGCGTCTCCCAAAGTCCTGCGGTTATGAGACTTACAACTTTCTCCCCGTCTTGGGCTCGGTGGCATACCGGTTGCGGTATAATGAAGTGTCGTCTTCCCACCGGCATCCTCCCGTGTGCTTAGCATTCTCGAGGCCCTACGCTCCATGACCCGAAAGACTCTCAGACTCAGCATCGAAGGACTCGAAGACAGATTCTGTTTGACGGCGGATCTGAATGTAACAGGGCTCGCACCGCCTACCATGGAGACCACGGCCTACACGGACACGGAACTTGGTGGGACTTCCAGCGCCAGTGTGACAAGAGGCGGTGCAAGTGTTCCAACGATGGCTTCCCTCGATGGTCAACTCGGCACCCCCCTTCACCCCCCCCGACAAACGCAAGCCAACGAGAACAGCCTCAACGGTCCCGAGTTCAAAGTGCGGTCCGACGTCAAGCCAACGCGAGCCTCTCAAACGCAAGAGTCGGTCATTATTCAGATCATCGTAACCCCGACGTCGATCATCCTCGTCGTCACAACACCAGTACCCCAAAACCAGGACGAAGGCCAAGGCGAATCGGACGACTCCAGCGAGCAGGGCGGCGTGGCCGGGGTTCGGACGACGCGAGAACAGGTGCGGCTCGACGACACCAACGACGAACTACCGACCGAAGAAATGCTTGTTCGATTTGGCGAGGTCCAGGCCGCGTTGTTCGCTGGAATTCGGCAAGCCCAGCAGTCCGTTGTCCAGGAACGGCTGCCTACACCGTATCAAGTCGGGTTCGCAAACTCCAACGTCACACGGGATTTTCTCGGTGGGACTAATCCCCATACGTCCACAGATGTTCTCGGGAAACGATTCTACGTTTCTGGACCGATCGGGAC
>CAYYUU010000227.1:0-9063 GCA_964474955.1 uncultured Alcaligenaceae bacterium
AGTCAAGAGACAAGAGTCAAGAGACAAGAGAAAGAAACCCAACAAGTATCAAAGCGTCAGCTTCGCTGACGCACTCCAAAACAAAGACAAAGACAACGGCACACGGAGTGTGCCTACTACGAACAAAACAAAACACAACAACCCGGCTACGAACTCCTTTGTCGAATGAGTCTTGGCCAGAACGTTGGTCGTGAATTACTATGATATTTGAGAAACGATTCGACCGCGTTGAATTTTCGGCAAACACAAAGCATTGAGGAAGTCGGATGAAACACATCTGGTTGCTGTTCGTTGGTGTCGTAGTTATCTTTGGAACGGGGGCACGGTCGGCCCAAGCTCAGGACACCAAAGACGTCAAGCTCGACGTCGTGAAGTTTGATGGCCTGAGTAAAGAGGTCAGTAAATACAAAGGCAAGGTTGTTGTGGTGGACTTTTGGTCGAATACTTGTCCGCCCTGCATCAAGGCGTTCCCCAAGATGGCCAAGCTCCAGCGGAAGTACGGCGGGAAGGGCTTACAGATCATCACCGTGAGCACCAGCAAGGCGACCAAGGAGGAACTTACAACGGCCAAAAGTTGGCTCGCTAAGTTCGAGATGCCGACTCGAAATCTCCTTTTGGATGAAGACGCGAAGTTCCTTGCGAAGGAACTGAGGATCACTAGCGTTCCCTCCATCTACGTCTTCAATCGACAAGGCAAGTGGCGACACTTCGTCAAGGGCGTCTCGGCGGAGGAACTGGAGAAATTGATCGTAGAATTCTTGAACGAGAAATAACCGATGGTCCTTCTTGATTTCAGCATGACGCCGCTTGGCAAAAGCGAAAGCGTCGCTCCCTATGTCGCGCGGTGCCTGGAAGTCATTGCCGCGAGCGGGCTCGAGTATCGACTCCACGCGATGGGGACGACCATCGAGGGCTCGTGGGAAGACGTCTTTGCCGTCGTTCAGAAGTGCTACGAGGCGCTCAAGCCGGACTGCTCACGCATCACGTGCAGCATCAAAGTCGATTCCCGAGAGGGAGACGAAAGTCGTCTGTCTTCCAAGGTAGAACGTGTCCAAAAACTTATCGGAAAAGAACTCAAGACATAGAGCCAAAGCGACCACGAAACACAGGACCCAGAACGTGAATGATATTTCCGAGAGCCTTGCAGCCGCGTTGGGGCGAATTCCGAGCGGCTTGTTTATTCTGACGGTCAGTAAGGACACTCAACAAACGGGCATGCTCGCGAGTTGGGTTCAACAATGTAGTTTTGATCCGCCGCAAGCGACCGTTGCCGTAAAGAAAGATCGCTTCGTGGCCGATTGGCTCACTGAAGGCCAAGGCGTCACGATCAGCATCATTGGGGCGAACAACAAGAAACTGATCTCGCACTTTGGCAAAGGTTTTGGACCCGACGAAGACGCTTTCGCAGGGCTAGAACTGGCGCCCGTCGAGGCTGCGGCTCCTGTCCCTTTGGAAGCCCTCGGCTATCTTGACGGACAGATCTCAGGGAGCTTCACTCCCGGAGATCACATCCTCTTCGCGGTCGAGTTCCAAAGTGGCGCGCTCCTGATGGAAGACCAACCGGCGGTGCATGTCCGGAAGGATGGAAGAAAGTATTAGTCGAAGAAACCATCTTCCGGCTTCGCGAAAATGGTGCATTTCTATTCTGGCTCGATTGCCCAGCACGACTCCGCCAACGAGGTATCCCCGCTCATGCTATGCGACATTTGCCAACGTCCGGCGGCGGGGCATTGCGCCGATTGCGGCACGTACTTCTGCAAAGATCACGGGGACGGTGCGTGCTTCAAGTGTTCGGGAGCATTCACCACGATCGATGGCCTTTTCAACGCCGTCGAGATCGTCGAGACGAATGTCTACACGAACCAAAGCGAAAGCCGCCAACGCGGCGGCCGCGGCGGAAAACTCCAATGCGAAACGCGGAGCATGCCGACCGTCTACATCAACGACGAGGCACCTGAGTGTTACTCATGTGGCGGGTATGCCAAGTATCATTGCCGCCATTGCGATGTTTTGTCGTGTCATGAACACCTGGCCAACTCGGGAATGTGTCGGAGTTGCGACTCTTCGTCGATGATCGGTGTTTATATCTTCGTGGGCGCTCTGGCTTTGTTGTTCACGAGCCTTTGGGCCGTCAGCTTTCTCGAATGAGGTCTCGATTCATGGCGGCAGACATCACCAGTTCAGACGTACTACGAGAAGAATGGCTCCCGCCACGACAAACGTTGCCAAAGAAGTGGCCGGTGCTCCACGTCGGTTCTGTGCCGGACGTCGACCTTGCTCGGTGGAAGTTTTTCGTGTTCGGCCTCGTTCGCGAGCGTTGGGAATGCACGCTCGAAGAATTCAAGGCGATGCCGACCGTCACAGTTTTGGCCGACATGCACTGTGTGACTCGCTGGAGTACGCTCGATAATGTCTGGGAAGGGGTTTCGACTCGCGAGGTTTTCCGACGCGTCGGTCCGCTCCCGGAAGCAAAGGCCGTCCTGGTTCACGCCGAGCATGGCTACACGACGAACTTGCTACTCGATGATTTTCTCGACGACGATTGCCTGTTCGCCTGGAAACGTAACGGCGAAGACATTTCCCCGGACCACGGTTGGCCGTTGCGGCTCGTCGTCCCAAAACTATATGCCTGGAAGAGTGCGAAGTGGGTCCGCGGAATCGAATTGATTCCGGAGGACAAGCCGGGCTTTTGGGAAGCGGGCGGCTATCACATGCGTGGTGATCCCTGGACCGAGCAACGCTTTCGATGATGGATGATCCCGAATACGCCAACTATCTTTACAAGCTACTGATCGAGGGCATTCCGCCGAAGTGGTATCTGATGATACCGCTTTATTTGCTCGGATTGCTCACGTTGATTTTCAGCATGATCGTGGCGAGTCGGTTGGCCGGAGGAATTGACTTCGGCACGATTGGCTATGTGTTGCCGCGGGCGGGTGGATTGCTCGCCGTGGTGACGGTGATGAATTTCTTCATGTGTGGGGCGTTGTTGTCGGGGCCGGTGTGGTACTTCGGATTGATGTTTTTGTTCGACATGGATCGGCGACAAACGCGGACGTTGAGCAAAGTCAACTGGGCCATGAACTTGGTTTGGAAAGGGCTCTTGACGATGATGGCTTTGTGATCCGTGTCCAACCTTCTGAGTCATTGAAAGCTTGGAGAAAATGGTGGCCATCGCTTCGTGTTGTTTTTCTCGCTCCGGAGTCGCACTGCTGCTTCGCAGCATGCAACTCCTTCGCTTCGCTCACCCTCCGCTTGCCCCACCCTACAAAAAACAGCCTGAAGCGATGTTTCCCGCTGCGCTCAAAGTCCCTCGCTCGCGCTTCGGGTTGGTGTAAAGACATCCTCGCTCGCGCTTCGGGTTGGTGGAAAACATCAGATCGCCCGATTTGGATGAGCCACTAGCCTTCGGCATTGATGACTGAGAAGACACAAAGCACTTCGGCGGGTTTGTCGGAAGAGTTGATCAGTCGGTGAGGTGTGTTCGCGTCGAAGTAAAGGCTATCGCCTGCCTGGAGTGAGTGGATTTCTCCATCGTATTCGAAGTCGACGGTTCCCGATTGCACCATCAGGAATTCTTCTCCCTCGTGGCCGAGTGCTTGTTCGCGAGCGACACCGGCAGGGATCGTCAAGAAAAACGGGTCCATGCCGCGGTTCGCCCGTTTGTGAGCGAGCGACTCGTAGACAGTAGTGTTTTTCTTGCTGGGGTTACGTTGGACCACTTTGCGTTCGTCCTTGCGAACCACAATGAGTTTCGGTTTTTCGTCGAGTCCGGCGACCAAGTCCGAAAGAGAAACGCCTAACACCTCGGCGATCTTTCCCAGGGCTGGCAGCGAGGGCGTGACGCGAAAGTTTTCGACTTTCGAGAGCCAACTGCGAGTCTGCCCAGTGCGGGAAGCCACTTCTTCGAGGGTCAGTCGCCGCTCCAATCGGAGCGATCGAATTCGTTGAGCAAGTTCGGATAGGTTCATAATGTTGATTTTAAGGAAACATTTGTTGCTTTGACAAGTCCGATTCTCAAAGGTCCCTCGAATTCCTTATCGCTCTCACGTCCCGTGTTTTTTCGAATGAACGTTCTGTTCACTCTCGTCGTATTGTTTCCGCTCATCCAACACGCACGATTCCTTCACGGAGAGTTAACGTATCTGCTTGTTGACTTTTAGTCAACTAAAGTGATAATTAGTCAATGAGTAGAGGCAATCACCTCAACAAACTCGACACCCAAAACACAACCGAGGGCATGTCGTGCGGGATAGTCCGGACGCTCGCATAGCCGCCACCGGTCCGTAGTCCCCTGGTTTTTCAACTCCCAAATGGAGATGCCCAAGATGAAGTTGGTTCTGTACGTCTGCTTGTTCCTGTTTTGCGTCGCGGCCGTTGGTTGCGGCAGTCACTCCACCGAGCCGTCGAACGCCCCGGTCGATTCGTCGAAGTGGGTCTACGACAAAGTTACCGGAGAGATGGTCCCCAAAGAAGTTGGCCCCTGATTACTGCTTTCTTGCCGCGCAGAAAAACGAAGTCAAAACGTGTATCCCGTTGTCCCAACTATTTTCGCGCCACACAAAAACTTACGCACAACATTTACCGCATAAAGGAATTCCAATGATTCAGAGCAATCCCAAAACATCGCGCCGTGGTTTTACTTTGATCGAGTTGTTGGTGGTCATTGCGATCATCGCCATCCTCATCGGGCTGTTGCTGCCTGCGGTCCAGAAAGTTCGCGATGCAGCCTACCGAACTCAATGCCAAAACAATATGAAGCAACTGGGTTTGGCGATCCACGCCTATCACGACGCCAACAACAAATTCCCCATCGGTGCGTATGCCGGATGGGGGCATGACTGGACCTACGATATTCTGCCGTTTGTGGAGCAAGCCTCCCTCTACAACAAGATGCCGGGACCAAGCGACTCTGGGTACGCCGCTGGTTCTGATCCCGATAGCGCGTTCATTCGAGAAGTTGCTCGCACGCCCGTTTCCACATTCTTCTGTCCTTCTCAACCATTTGGGCCGATCGAGAATGCGGACGTGAACGGTCTAACCGGACGAGTCACGCTAAGTTATCTCGCCAACGCCGGGAGTAACGCGACCCACGATAACCTCGGCGCTGGTGGCATGAACATGTCGAACGGTCTGTTCCATGCCGTCGAGATGAACTGGGCTGTCCCGCAAGGCCAGGTGTTCTCCATTCGGAGTGTCCGAGACGGCCTCTCTTCGACGATCCTGCTCGGAGAAACGAAATACGACATTACTCCCATCGCGGATGGAGGGTGCTATTACTGTGATCGCTTCCTGTTCTTCCACCCCAACTACGACAGCGGCAACGGGAGCGACTTCTCCGAATCACTCGGCTCAACTTACTACAAGATGAATTCGACGAGTCCGACGGAAGCCGAGTTGTCGTTCGGGAGCTACCATCAGGGCGGTGCCCACGTTGTCTTCGGCGACGGGAGTGTTCGGTTCATGCTCGACACCATGAGCCTCGACGAAGTTTGGCGACCGCTGGGATCGCGGAATGGTGGCGAAATTATTGCCCTCCCGTAATCTGTCGACAACGAATTCGGAGCGAGGTGTGCGGCTTCGCTACGTTGTCCCGTCCCACCTCAAACGGAAAGGTGTTGAAGGTGATCACGATGCAGACCCAAGCTGTCAACTTGCAGGAAGGGGCTCTGGCGGAAGTGCCTTCGATTTTAGAAAGCCACGAAGCCGAGCGTGTGTTCTTTGTTGTCGACGAGACGGCCTACACCGAGTCGGGCGGCGGTGCAACACTCGATCGATGTTTGGCATCACGCAGCACGGTTCGGTTTGATGGTTTCGAACCCAATCCGAAACTGGAAGCGGTCGAGCGAGGCATCCAACACTTTCGAGAATTTCGCCCCGACATTGTGGTTGCCTTTGGTGGTGGGACGGCGATCGACCTGGCCAAGATGATCGCAGTGTTTGCCAACCACGAAGGATCGGTTCGAGAACTGGTTCACGGTGGCGTCTCCATTCGAGGTCGAGACGTTCCGTTCGTTGCGATTCCCACGACGGCGGGGACAGGGAGCGAGGCGACTCACTTTGCGGTGGTTTATGTGGACGGACAAAAATATTCGATAGCTCATCCTTGCCTGTTGCCAGATTTCGCGATCATCGATCCGTTGCTCACTCACAGTTTACCCCCGAACATCACGGCATCGACCGGGCTGGATGCGTTCTGTCAGGCCATCGAGTCCGTCTGGGCCGTGGGTGCGACAGACGAGTCCGTGGAGTACGCGACGGAGGCAACGCGATTGGCTCTGGAACATTTGGTGGAAGCCACACTGAGCCCAACGCCCGAAGCACGCTTCGGAATGTCTCGGGCCTCGGTTCTTGCAGGGAAAGCTATTAACATTGGCAAAACCACACTCCCACATGCGCTGTCGTACTTCATTACTTCCGAGTATGGCATTCCACATGGGGAGGCCGTGGCGCTGACACTCAGCGCTGCGTTCGCCTACAACGCCGCGATTTCTTCCGCAGACTGCCTTGATCCTTGCGGACCGAACCATGTCCGACAACGTATCCGACTCCTGATGGAAATTTTCGGTGCGTGCACCGTGGAAGAGGCTTGCGGAACCATCCGCGAAGTTATCACGAAAGTGGGATGTGCCGCTTCGCCACGAGAGGCGGGGATTGCGACGTTCTCCGAGTACGAACGAATCGCCAGTCAGGTGAATACCCAACGCCTTTCGAACAACCCTCGACGAACGACTCACGCAGCGCTCGTGGCTTTGCTCTCGGAGCAATAAGAGCCCGACATCATCAAGCACCCAACAAGCCATCAACATTGTTGAGAAGGACACAAAATAAATGCAAACGGCAGCTCCGCAGATTCGCCTCGTCATATTTGACTGGGCCGGCACAACGGTCGATTTTGGCTCGTGTGCTCCGGCCGCGGCGTTCCGAAAAGTTTTCGAAGCCCACGGCGTCGGAGTCTCGGACGAACAAGCCCGCAGGCCGATGGGTTTGAATAAACGCCAACATCTCCTCGCCATGCTTGGTGACCCAACGATTGCTGAGCAATGGAAAGTCATCCATGGTCGCCCGTGGAATGCCGCCGACGTAGATTTGATGTACCGGGAGTTTGTGGGCGTCCAACTCCGGGCGATCCAAGAACATAGCGAACTCGTCCCTCACTTACTCGACGTCGTGGCCCGACTCCGTCAGCGAGGCGTCAAGATTGGCGGCACGACCGGCTACTTTCGGGCTGCTGCCGACTTGGTGGCAAAATCCGCAGTGATCGCGGGATTCCGTCCGGACGCGACCGTGTGTGCGGACGACGTCCTGCGAGGTCGTCCAGCTCCCGATATGATTTTCCGAGTCATGAACGAACTGGCTATCCACCCTCCGGCTTGTGTAGTGAAGATCGGTGACACCGTAGCCGACGTCCAAGCCGGACGGAGCGCGGAGTGTTGGTCCGTCGGGGTTTGTGACAGCAGTAACCTCGTTGGTCTCTCCTTCGACGAATACCGGAATTCCCCGGATCACCATCGGACCGCTCATTTGGCACATGCCGGGAAGACATTTCGCAAAGCCGGTTGTCATGCTGTTGTCCAATCGATCGCCGACGTCCCGGACTTGATCGAGAGGATTAACCAACGCCTGGCCGCTGGCGAACGGCCTTAAATCATTCCCTCCCTTTTCATAAATGGTCCAACCCATGAACAACAATCTTCATCCGCCGAAGCCCGGACATCAACGCGAGACATTCTGGGCAGTATGGTCGGTCGTCGCGGCCTTCGGCACGTACTTTTGCATGTACGGTTTCCGCAAGCCGTTCACGGCAGCGAGCTACGACGAAAGTTTTTTCTGGGGAATCGACTTCAAGACGATAGCCGTCACCGTTCAGGTGCTCGGATACATGCTCTCGAAATTCGTAGGGATCAAGGTCATCTCCGAAATGCCGCCACGACGACGAGCTGTTGCAGTCTTGGTTTTGATTGCCGTGGCGCAAATTGGGCTGGTGTTTTTTGGACTGCTCGAACGCCCGTGGAATGTGCTCGGTTTGTTTTTGAATGGGTTGGCTCTGGGTATGGTCTTCGGGCTCGTCCTTGGATTTTTGGAAGGCAGACGTCTGACAGAGGCGTTAGTGGCCGGGCTTTGTGCCAGCTTCATCTTGGCGGACGGAGTCACGAAGTCGGTCGGAACGTGGTTGCTCGACACCGGAGTTGCCGAAGACTGGATGCCATTTACGGCGGGCTTGATTTTTCTGTTGCCGCTTTGCGTTTGCGTCGCCATGTTGGCGAGAATTCCCGCGCCGAGCCCCGAGGACATCAAAGCGAGATCGGCTCGCCACACGATGAGCGGATCAGAACGCTGGGCGTTCTATCGACGTTATGCCGGTGGATTGTCGTTGCTCGTGGCGGTGTACCTGCTCATCACTTTAATTCGGAGTATTCGCGCGGACTTCGCTCCGGAGTTGTGGGAGGGGCTCGGCAAACCCGCGGCGGCGAGTACATTCACTCGATCAGAAATGTATGTCGCGTTGGGAGTGGTGTTAGTGAGCGGGCTCGTAGTTTGTTTGCGAAACAACCGGTTGGCGTTCTTCGTCTCTCTCGCCACTTGTGCGGCTGGGTTTCTTGTGGTCGCCACAGCACTGGTCAGCCAACAAACCGGAGAACTCAGCGCGTTCGGGTTCATGGTGTTGATTGGCTTCGGGCTCTACGTTCCCTACGTGACGCTCCACACGACGGTTTTTGAACGGATGCTGGCGATGACTCGCGAACGCGGCAACATCGGATTCCTGATGTACGTGGCCGATGCGTTTGGATATTTGGGATACGTCGTCGTGATGCTCACGCGAAACTTGTACACCGCACCTGGTGCCGTCCTCCCATTTTTCGTGATGCTGTGTTGGTTGGCTGTCGGGCTTTCGTTGGCTTGCTTGGCGTTTGTGTGGGTTTACTTCAGTGCTCACCAAACGCAACCTGTGGTGCAACTGGAAACAGGGCAAGCGATTTGAAGTTGCTCCTCGAACTTGGTTTGGGAGGCTGTGTAGAGTATGATGGGTTGGAGAGAAATACGTGGTTTCGGCGTTTTCTA
>CAYYUU010000228.1:0-9013 GCA_964474955.1 uncultured Alcaligenaceae bacterium
GGGTGGGGGGGCGAAAACCAAGTCTCCCTGCGGGAATATCGCCAACGATTCACCGAATTGTTCGAAGACCCGGAGACCACTCAAGAACTCGCTTTCGAAGAATATCGTTTGCGGAAACAACGTGGCGAAGACCCAACCACCGAGGAGTACAAACGGGACTTCGGCGTCTCCCTGGTGATCCACACGCCGAGACCAGAACTGGCGGCGGAAGACGTGCTCGTCGAACACGGCATCCCGATCAGCGTCCAGATGGAATTCGTCGCGGCGGCGTACCAAGAACATAGCAGCGGTTCTGATGAAATTGAAGCCACCCAAAAAAATACATTTCCGGAAAATTGGGTCCTCCCCGAAGGCGAAGAAGCTCCTGCCCAGGTGTTCGCGCAACTTCACGAAAAAGATCCGGGGATGGCTCGGCGACTGGCCCAGGGGCTGACTTCGATGCCCGAGGTCGGCGACGAATTTGCCGGCTTCCGGTTTGCTCCGGGCCGATACAAAGTGACGATCCGGGGCGAAGGATCGTGGGGTTCGGATGGGGTGATCACGTACAAAATCAAAGGACAACGGCAAACCGATCCGATCGGGCCACGTCCCGAATCCACCTCCTCCACCCCCGAACAACAACAATATAATTACGTCTCACCTTCTCGCACGCCACCAATTGAACCGACATCTTCGAGCGAGACAACCTCCGAACCCGATGCATATCCTCCTCCACCCGAGAAGGACACCACCAAACAACCTCCACCAGATAGCAGCGATCCGTATGGCAGTTCCGACCCCTACTGGAATGGCGATTCGTACGACGAGTTCTACATGACCGAAGAAGAGGAAGAGACCACGTACACAAACCCGCCCCCTTCGCAAAAGCCGTCTTCGCAAAAGCCGTCTTCTCAGGAATCGGGAAGCATACAGCCAGAGACTTCTTACAGCTATTCGTACCGAATGCGATAACGTCCGCGAACGAGAGAGGAGCCGTCGCTCGGCCTTCCTCATCCGTCAACCACACATCACAACTCCAAGGGAATGTCACAGGGCATTCCCTTTATGCATTTCGCCACTCCACGTTCTGGTCTCTGGTCTGGGCGGCTAGAATTCGCTTGCACCCACTCATGCGGTGGCTTATCCTTCTTCCCTCAGAGTTCGTTCAGCGAATCGCCCTTCACGAATTCCCGGCACCCAACGGACCGCTCCCGATCACCGGGCCATCGCTCCATTCGAGAGGGACCGCATGCAATCTCGCAACGCGCGCATCGGCTTGATTTTATTTGCCGTGTATGTGCTCTTTTACGGTGGCTTTGTCTTCCTCAACGCCTTCACGCCTTGGGTGATGGAGCTAACTCCCATCGCCGGTGTCAATCTCGCCATCCTCTACGGATTCGGACTGATCATTGTGGCGTTGCTGTTGTCCCTCGTTTATGGCTGGGTTTGCCAACCAACCCAACCGGAAACCGGTGCCGAGGAAACTGAGTCATGAATTACGACCCCTCCGTCCTCGCCATCGTTGTGTTCTTCGCCTTCGTCGGCCTGACGCTTTGGCTGAGTTTCTTTCTCGGTCGCCGAGCGAAGTCGGCCAAGGGCTATTTCACCGCACACGGGAAAATTCCCTGGGCCGTGAATGGGATTGCCTTCGCCGGAGATTATTTATCGGCGGCTTCGTTCCTGGGCATCTGCGGAATGATTGCCTTCTACGGCTACGATGGGTTCTTGTACTCAATTGGGTATTTGGCCGGTTGGATCGTTGCGTTGTTCGTCGTCGCCGAACCACTCAAACGGTTGGGCAAATACACGTTCGCCGACGCTCTCGATGCGAAGTTCGGCTCTCGCGGAATCAAGCTCGTTGCGGGCATCAGCACCTTGGTCGTGAGTGTGTTTTATCTGATCCCCCAGATGGTCGGCGCGGGCGTTTTGATCCGCCCGCTGTTGGGCTTTCCGCATTGGGCAGGAGTTCTGATCGTGGGAGCCACGGTTATCACCATTGTCGTCACTGCGGGGATGGTCTCGACAACCTGGGTGCAGTTCTTGAAAGGGTCTCTGTTGGTCATCTTCAGCGCCGTGTTGACGGTGATGATTCTCAATCGCGGCTTCACCGTCCCCGACGAAGCCGACATCGTGAAGTCCGATCAAACCATCACCCTCAAGCCCGACGGCACCAAGCTCATCAACGGATCCGAAGACGGCAAACTCAAAACCGTCGGACAAATCAGCAAGCTGCCGGATGGGAAAAAATCCACTGGCCCACTTGGCCCATTGAACTTCTTCAGCACTCTGCAAGATAGCGAAGTCATTTTGTGGGAGAAGAAAACGAAGAAGCTAGAGGACGGGACAGTCACCATCACTTACAAACCAAAGCCGACGCCGGGAAGCCAGGTCTTGCGTCCGGGCGAACATCCTCGCTTCAAGGGGATCCGCAGCGACAACCCGATGAACAAGCTCAACTTTCTGTCGCTGATGCTCGCGTTGTTTTGTGGGACGGCGTCACTGCCGCACATCCTCATCCGCTACTACACAGTGAAGGACGAAGCGAACGCTCGCAAGAGCACGATCGTCGGAATCGCAAGCATCGGATTTTTCTATGTCCTCACGCTCTATCTCGGACTCGGGGCGATGACGAGCGGGTCGATGGACGTCACGAACACCAACATGGCCGCGCCGCTCCTCGCGAAAAGCATGAGCGAAACGCTCTTCGCAATCATCTCCGCGATTGCGTTCACGACGGTGCTGGGAACAGTGAGCGGGTTGATACTCGCTTCGACCGGCGCTGTGACGCACGACCTTCTGGAGAGCACTTTCGGCGTGAAGATGGAAGACCACGAAAAAGTTCGCGTCGCCAAATTCGCCTCGGTCGGAGTGGGTGCAGTCGCCATCGTCTTGGGGATTTTGTTCGAAAAACTCAACGTGAGCTATCTTGTCGGGTGGGCGTTCAGCATCGCAGCCTCGTCGAATCTTCCTGCGTTGGTGATGCTCCTGTTCTGGAAAGGAACCACAAGGCAAGGAATCATCGCCGCGGTCCTCGTCGGCATGACGAGTTCGCTCGGTTGGATTTTGCTTTCGGAAGACACGTTCTCACAGGTCTACGGACTGCCAGCCGCCAACGCTCCGATGCCATTCAGCCAACCGGGAATCGTCACAATTCCATTAGGCTTTTTGACGTTGTGGGTCGTGTCGTTGATGACGCAGAAATCCAGTTCGAATTCATCCACTGCAAATGAGCCAGCGCCACCAAAGGAATAGACAACTCAACTTGACCTCTCCGCGCAAGTCGTCATCATCTCCATTACCGTTGGGTCTGATGGTGGGTCCTGGCTGTGCCAAAAATATCCGTCCGTCACGACAGCTTGCTCTCGATAATCCTTCGTCGTCAACAACAACCGATGGAGTTCCTCCAGGTTGTAATGCGGGACCATCGGGAACAAGTGATGTGGAAGATGAAGGTCGTTACCGAGCGGAAATACAGACAGGGCAATCGGCCAACCTACTCGAAAGATACGGGTGTTCGTGAGGAGCCCTCGGTCGGCGTTGCCGTGCTGTACGACCTGCCTCAGAATCATGAACCACGAGAACGTGGTGCCGAGCGGAACGAGCCAGAGGACGATGTAATAGGCCCACCACGGTTTCCCCGTCCACCACGTCAAACTTGTGAGGGCCGGAACCAGCAACGTGTAGTATCCGATCCGCAAGCACGCCTGGAACCTCGGCGAGAAATCACTCTTGAGAACATAGGTGGTGTACCATTTCTCCGGAATGAGCCAGTAAAATGACACCATCGCGACGTACAGGACCGCAGGCACACCGACGAACAATAACGGTCGGTCCCCCCAAACGCCCAGGACACATAAGGCCACGAGCCCGACCATGTATAGCAGTGACACCATAGTGACAATGGGATGTCGCTTGGTCTTCGCGCGGAACGGACCGGTTTCCTGAGTTGCGTCGAAGAGCGCTCGAACGAGGGCATAACGAATCGTGGCGGGAAACCAAAGGAGTTGTTTCCAAACACACTCCCACAAGAATTGCCAACGCGTCATCGGGAAGTTGAATTTATGCCCACTCGCCTGGAGTTGGACGAAGTCGGTATCTTTGTCTGGATCGTTTGGGTATTGATGGTGGGCGAGGTGTTGTATTCGATATTTGTGGGTCGTGCCGAGGACCGGAAACATGCAGAACCATTCCGACACAAATTCATTCAAGGTCCGGTTGCGAAACAGCATATAATGTGCTGCTTCGTGAGTCAGCGTAACGAGCCGGTGTTGTCCGGCACCAACCAGGACGATTGCGACAAAAATCACGGGAGCGGCCCACAATGCAGAACTTCCCCGAGACTCGAGCCACTGGGTGAAAGCGATCGTGAAGCCAATAACGAGCGCCAGGAACGCGTATTCGCGTAGCAGGTACCACCAACTCGACACGTTGTCGGTTTTCCGCAGACGATTGACGTGACGGAGGAGTTCGGGGCTTTTCAAAGTGAGGGTCGGAACTGAGAGATCGGTTTCAACGGTGGTGCTGTTCATCATAAGGGCTGTGGCTCAACACTTGACTCGAAACGAGGTGGCTCATCCTTAAAGTAACCGAGAGGACCATCTGTCCCCAGGATAGCCTCTGGTTTTATCATTGTACAATATCCGTCCAGTATCATGGGCTTGTTGGCTGGCTCAACTGTATTGTTCTGACATCATTGGAATGCGAAATTTATTGTTGTCCGTGTTGTTTGTATTGCGATTGTTCGTATTGGATTGAACAGGCATCTTGTTTGTTCTACGAATAAAACACAACAGAGACATTCTTTGATTTAGCGTTCCTTCGGATTCCAAAAGGCAATCTATGTGTGGTATTGCAGGCATAATCGATTTGACGGAACGAAGAAATGTTCCGATGGATGCCCTAAACCGTATGGCCGAAGCGATTTTTCATCGTGGCCCGGACGAATACGGAGTGCTCGACGAACCAGGCATCGGATTCGTCTCCAGGCGGTTGAGCATCGTCGGGTTGGCCGACGGACAACAGCCGATTTCGAACGAAGACGGCACTGTCACCACCATATATAACGGGGAACTTTTTGACTTTTCCGAAAAACGCAAGGAACTCGAAGGACGCGGCCACACCTTCCGTACACACTGCGACACCGAACTCATCCCGCATCTTTGGGAAGATCATCGCGAAGGGATGTTCGACCACCTCGAAGGACAATATGCACTGGCCCTTTGGGACGAACGGCAACAGCAAGTCATACTGGGTAGAGATCGCTTCGGCATTTGTCCGCTGTTCTGGACTCGCGAGAGCAAGCTCGGCAGCAACTGGCTTGTGTTCGCCTCGGAGATCAAGGCGTTGCTCGCGTCGGGCCTGGTCGAGATCGCACCAGACGTGCGAGGAATCGATCAGCTGTTCAACTTTTTCGCGATCCCCGGCCCGGCGAGTTGCTTCCAGGGGATTCAATCGTTGTTGCCGGGACACTTCATCAAGATCCAACTCGGCGACCACGATACGCCACAAGTCGAGAACCGACGATACTGGGAAATCGACTTTCCGGATCGCGGCGACGAACTCCGCGGCCAGTCCGCCGAAGCACTCGCGGATCAACTTCAAGAAGCACTCTACGGGGCCGTCGAACGTCGCCTTCGCGCCGACGTTCCGGTCGTGTCGTACCTGAGCGGCGGGATCGATTCAAGTATCGTCGTGTCGATGGCCAAAGACATCCGCGGCCAATCCGTGCCGACGTTCACAATCCAAATCATGGACCCGACGCTCGACGAAACAGCCGAGGCCGCGATTACGTCCCGACACGTTGGCGCGAATCCCGTCGTTGTCCAGTGCGGGCACGAACACGTCCTCGAAAATTTCCAAAAGCTCCTCGTGGCTGCCGAGGGCCCGGTCGTCGACACGAGTTGCACGGCCATGATGTTGATGGCCGAAGAAGTCCACCGTCAAGGGTACAAGGCCGCGCTCACCGGCGAAGGCTCCGACGAATGGCTCGCCGGATACACGTGGTTCAAAGTTCACAAGCTCCTCGGGTTTTTCAATGCAATTCCCGGAATGCCTCTGGCGGCCTGGGCTCGGGGCTTGTACGCGAAGTTCAGCGGACTCCCGCCGGAGCTACTCGACTGGCAACGCGCGTGTGTCAAAGCCAGCGGAGGCCCCGACCCGTTCCACGACGTTTACTCTCTCATGCGGGCCTGCCGTTATCGGTTCTACAGCGAACCGATGCTCGCAAAGCTCGCCGATTACAACCCATACGACGAACTCGCTCCGAACCTCGAACGAGTGAGGAAGTGGCACCCATTGAACCGTGGATTATACTGGGGGGCTCGTGTTCACCTTCAGGGACTACTCCTCAACGCGAAGGGTGACCGGGTGGCGATGCGTTCGTCGGTCGAAACTCGCTATCCATTCTTGGACAAAAAAGTCTTCGACGTCCTCGCCCCACTTGACCCAAGTTGGAAGCTCCGCGGCTTTCGAGAAAAATACATCCTGCGTCGTCTCGGCGACCGGTGGCTTCCGAAAGAAATTGCCTGGGCGAAAAAAGGAATGTTCCGCGCACCGCTCGACAGCTTTTTCATCAACAACGCGCCCCCCTACGTCGAACAACTCCTGAGCGAAGAGTCGATGGAGAAGACAGGGTATTTCGATTACGAAGCCGTGCGGAACTGGCAAGCAAAGTTCGCCACCATGCGAAAGGGTTCCTATCCGCGGACCTCACTGGAAATGGGCTTGGTCGGAGTGGTCGCAACGCAGCTCTGGCATCACACATTCATCGATCCGACGCTCGCCGACTTGCCCGATTGGAAAACGCTCCAGAACCAAGTTCCTTCGCGGGTGGAATCGTTGGCGTAACGAAGCGAGCGTGAACCGCGAGGGAGCTTGGGGAGAATGAATTCCTTTTCTCGATATTTGGCAATCACCGTTGGGCTGATTTTCTTTTGCTCTGGGTCAGCGCACGGTCACAACGTCGGCATCCAGCTGAAAGTTCAAGACGACCAAATCGAAGTGTGGGTGAAATACGACGACAATGTCCCAGCCAAGCGAGCGAAAATTCTCTTGAGCAATGACGAAGTGCCGATGCGGGACGCGTCAACGGATGACGAAGGCAAGTGGAGCTTTCCCATTCCGAAACCCGGCGAATATCAAATCCGCGCCGACGCTGGGGCGGGGCATCTTGCGTTCGCCGAGTTCACAGTCGATTCGGAGAACAAAGTTCACTTCGGAAGACATGGCTCGAACTCACCAATTCACTTCCCATGGGTTCAGGCAACGATTGGTCTGGTTGTAATTGCGGTGCTCGCGGGGTCGATGATTCTTGCAGCTCGGTTGAGTCGACAGCCGGAGAAGGCCCCGAAACCACAGGTGGAAGAGAAAAAACTTGATCAGAACTAACTTGGTGATGTTTTCGTAGGGTGGGGCAAGGAGCGAAGCGACGTAGGTCTACTCTTTGCTGCGCTCCTTGCCCTACGAAAACCAACATCGACCTCAAGAACCTCTCGCGAACAAATCACGAACCGGTCGCCCCCGTCCGTCCGAGGTAACATAGAACGGACGACGTTCCACCGTCAACGATGAACTTGGAGAGATCCCCAGAGCGGTGTAAATCGTGGCGTGCAGATCCATGATCGAGACGGGGTTTCGTGTCACTACGAGAGGCCGTTCGTCGGCGGTCTGACCATGGAGATAACCTCGCTTGATCCCGCCACCAAACATCAGGACCGAACCCGAACCTGTGAAGTGCCGGTGCAAGCCGTAATGGCGAATCTGTCTCATCACGTCGGTCCGGGCACGAGATTGGTCTCTCGCGGAACTGCCGGGAACTCCTTCGATCATCATGTCGCGGCTGAATTCGCTCGCCAAAATCACCAACGTTCGATCGAGCAGACCACGCATTTCAAGGTCTAGAATCAACTGAGCGATGGGGCGGTCGATCTCCCGTTTCATGCGAGTGAGAGTCGTGTGTCCGCTTTCGTGTGTGTCCCAGTGAAGGGACGGGACGTATTACGTAGTGACTTAGACGAACCTCGCCCCCGCCTCAACAAGTCGTCTTGCCAGGAGACACCCGCGCCCGAAGCGGCCAGTGTTGTAACGGTCGTAGCTTCGGAGCGGTTCTTGGGAAATGTCGAACGCACTTCGCTCTCGCGAGCCAAGAAGTCGGTGTGCATTGTCGACGGCCCGCAACATCGATTCTTGGTGATAATCGCTCGCCAACTCTGAAGCCGGACTATTACGCAGCAACTCACGGTACGCTCGTTCTCGACGAGAAAAACGCTGGGTGGTCATTCCACGCGGAGGACGCACGGCGTTGATGGCATCTCTCGGATACGGCAAGTTAAAGGGGCCAAACTCGCTGCCGAGGAACCCAGCCGTCGTGAACGCCTTGAGTTCTTCGGATTCCCCAACGCCTGTCAACCGCTGACCGATGTTGATGAACGCGGGAATGGCGGGGTTTCGCGGACCCTTGAAGCGAGAAATCCATGAACCAATGTGCGGCGCAGCAACGGTCTGCGGCGGCACATAACCCGTATGCCAGTGATATTGATGCCGCGAATGCAGAATATGACCAAGGTCGGCAACGCGATGCGAACGGATCAACGTTCCACGATCCAACACACCGGCCACGTTCTCCAAACCTTGGGAAATCTTGACGTTGTCGACGACCGTATCAATTGCGGGAAACGTACACAGAATCCGCTCCGATCGAACGCCCACTTCGAAGGGCGTATATCGTTTGGGGTCGAACGTCTCCGGCGCGGCCATTCCGCCAGCCATCCACAAAAGAATGCAAGCGTCGGCTGTTGGAGTGGGATGCTCGACTTCGTCGTCCGCGGTGACCTGCGGCGCACCCATGGCCAACGTTGCGGCAGCACTCGCGGACATCGCCTTGAGAAAGTCACGCCGCGTCCAGGGTAATCCGGTTTTGGGATTAAGTTTGTGATCTATATGTGGTTCCATGATGAACTCCAATTGGTGGGCTAGTTCGTTTTGGCGCTTTTTCCAAGTCCCTCGCCCCGCTTGCGGGCAGAGGGACAAACCCGAG
>CAYYUU010000229.1:0-9011 GCA_964474955.1 uncultured Alcaligenaceae bacterium
AATTTCAAGTAAAAAGCGGCCAACTCGATGGGCAGGGAACGCAAGACAAAAATCGAAAGGTTTTCTGAAAAAAGCAAACCTTACAACGACATTCGGAAAAATGGGGTCAGAGAAAGGGAGTAAAAACGCAGACGAAGCAACACGCTGGTCACGTCCAAAAATCCAGAACGACGACGGCCTTCATTGGGTCGGAAACGCCGCGCAGCCACAATCGGAAAG
The DNA here is from genome assembly GCA_964474955.1 of uncultured Alcaligenaceae bacterium. GTDB lineage: Bacteria > Planctomycetota > Planctomycetia > Gemmatales > Gemmataceae > CAYRFQ01. The sequence goes on from CAYYUU010000229.1 coordinate 220, forward strand.
TTGAAAAAATTTTTGGCCAAAGTTTGCCTCCGCGAATGATGTACCTGGCAGAGAGGCAAACAACTCAAAAACAAAAAAACACAACGCAAAACCACAATCACCGAATCGACTTCTCCGGTGAAACGAAGGAGGCAAGCTCATGCTGCGTCAACAGACTACTTCCGCAAAAACCAATCTCCAGTCGAAGCAACGCTATCAGCCGACCATCGACGCCCTCGAAGACCGGGTGGTGATGAACTCTTACGTCGATGCCAACGGCGTCCTTGTGGTCAAGGGAACCAACTCGCACGACCAGTCCTTCGTGCAAGACTACAACTCGTATTACTATCGCGTTTATGACAATGGCAATACGCAATGGTACACAAAGTCGAGCGTCCGCAGTGGCTATGTGGTCTTCGACGGCCGTTCGGGCGACGACACCTTCATCAACGCCTCGAGCCTCAAGGGCTATCTCCTCGGCGGTTCGGGCAATGACTCGCTCGTCGCCGGTTCGAATAACGACACCATCTATGGCGGTTCGGGCAATGACACGCTCGTCGGCAACGCCGGCCACGATTACATGCTCGGCGAAGACGGCCACGACACGCTCTACGGGAATGCCGGGGACGACACCCTCGGAGGCGGCAACCACAACGACGGGCTGTTCGGCGGCACCGGGTACGACCAACTCTACGGCCAGGGCGGGGCCGATCGGTTCCTCAAGTGGACCACGACCGACTACGTCCGCGACGCGAGTTCCTCCGACGCCGTGATCTACTTCGCCAACACGGGGGCCCAGTCCATCCCGTTCGCGGGCTTCAGCGGCACTTACCATTTCGCCGCAGGGGCTTGGACCGAGTCGGAAATTCTAATGGTCGACGTCGCACTGGGCAACCTCCACAACCACGTCGGCAACACGTCGCTGCTGAAAACCTCCAGGGGTGGCGCAATGACGTTCGAACGGGTCGGGGCGGAGCGAACGGGTCAACAATTCGGCGGCTGGAACGACAACAAGGGCACGATCGCAGTGACCCAAGCCAGCTTCGAGGCCCTCCCACAACTGGGCATGAGTGCGGCGGAGCGAGTGGCCCAGGTGGTCTACCACGAGGTCGGCCACAACTGGGACGAAAGCCATGAGAACTACTACGCCACCGGCTTCCGACAACTCAGCGGCTGGGTCGAATCGTACTCCCGGCCCGGGTGGAACTACTACGCATCGACCGGCACTGGCGATTACTGGTGGTATAACGGTTCGGCGTCCTTCGCTCGGGACTACGGCCGAACTAACCCCATGGAAGACTACGCCACGACCTTCGAGACCTATTTCACCGCGAGGTATCACGGCAAGACGTTCGGAAACAAGCAGGTGACCAACAAGCTCGCGAACCTAGATTTGTTGTTCAGCCAACTCCGATAAGTCGACCATCTCCAAGAACTCTCGACGGATACCAAAACGAAATTCTGCGTCAGAACCACACATGCGTGTATGTGGCCAAGGGAATCGCCGCGCCCTCGGCCACATCAAAAGGACCGCGGCGGAGGATTGCACCAATGACCACGACACGCACTACCTCTCGTTCTCTGTTCGTTGCTCGAACCGAAGGCCAAGGATTCTCGACGATGCGGACCGCAATTCGACATGCCTGCCGGTTGGGCGCACTGTTGTTGGCCGTGTGGAGCTTGATGGGCACACCACTTCCGGCAGACGCCGCCAGCGCGAGCCAGATCGCCGCAGCCCTGAAAGCCCGAAACTGGTATGAGGACTATGGCTCGTTCGGCAACCAGGTCTTCGGCCGCGTCTACGTCTTCGGCAACCACGTGACCAACGGCTGGTTCACCGGCTCGTACGTGACCTTCAAGGGCGTTGCTGGTCGAACGACTCTGGGCATGGCCTGGAAGCCCATCACCAACGGCGTCATCATCGACTACGGTTTCCGCCGCGAGAACATTACCTTCACCAACTATTATTCTGCGTACGAAGCATTCGTCTTCGTGCGGGGCGGGACGCGGGGAGTTTTGGCCAGCACACGTTCGCCATTGACTCCTTTGTCTGCCCGGCGGCTCTTCTACCGATAACGTCGCATGGTCCAATGGGCTGATCGTTTCCAAGGAAGAAGGGTGTCGGAGTTCCGCAGTTGATGGATTTCGTACACTCGGGTGTGGCAAATTTTTCTGACAACTTCGTCGGTGGCACGTCCCCGACGAAGTTGCCAGAAAATTTGCCACACCCTCCTTTGTTGCATGCAAAACTTTTTGCCTTCCATTCAGAAAAGTCGAGGGTATAATCGTAATGATTTCGTTGGCGAGCACTTGCCTACCGACGCCTTCCGAATTATGGGCCACTTTGCCCTTCGTTGCTATCGTCCTTACCAGTCGCAGTGACGATGGTTCCCGCCATCAAACAAGACTACGCCCAGATAGTTGTCTCCGACCTGGAGGCCAAATTCGTGAGACATCCTATGCGATTCGGTCGTCGAATCCCCACTCCCCACTTTTGCCGTCTGTACGCGACCACAGTCGTTTTCGTTGGCGTCATTTTTGTGCTCGGCGAGAACGCCAGGTCGTTTGGGGACGCTAATCCTTTCGCGAACCTGTCACACGAGAACAACCTGGCCGCGAACACCGTCGCCGTGCAGGGCGATCATCAGGTTCTCGTGGGGACCTGGAAGATCGTGCGTTTTCAGGACGATGGCCGCGATCGGTTGGGGAGGCTCGGCGTCCGGAAGAAGCCTCGAAAAGGCCAAATGCCACGGTTTGCCAAACTTGTCATCACCAAGGATGCCTGTTGGGTAATCCAGGGGGATGGAAAACGCGAAGTGCGGCAAGGACTCTCGAATTGTGCGTGGAAATCGTACAAGATCGATCCCACAAAGAATCCCAAACATATTGACGTCGTTGGGTTCGCTGGCAAGGACGGCAAGAAAACTCGGAACTACGCCGGAATATACCAAGTCAAAGGGAAGACATTACGAATTTGTTGGCCAGAGATGGGCAGGCGAAGGCCGACGAAGATGGAATCGAATGGCCAGATGAATCTCTTCGTGTGCGAAAGAGTCTCGAAAAAACCAGAACAATTACCGAAGTAGGGGTGAGCTTTGATGGTGAAATATCTTCGTTACGTCGTGCCATTGCTCGCCGTCATTAGCTTGGGTTCTCGGATCAACGCCAATGAACCTGACGCCAGGGGCGTTGCCTTTTTCGAGAAGAAAATTCGGCCCGTGTTGGTGCAACATTGTTATCGGTGTCATTCCGTTGAGGCCCAGAAGAAGCGCCGGCTGCGTGGTGGGTTGTTGGTGGACAGTCGAACGGGTTTGCTCAAAGGTGGCGACACGGGACCGGCCGTCGTTCCGGGCAAAGCCAGCAAGAGCCTTCTGCTGGAGGCCCTCCACTACAAGAATGAAGACTTGCAAATGCCGCCTTCGGAGAAACTGCCGGACGACGTCATCGCCGACTTTACCCGTTGGGTAATAATGGGAGCCCCCGACCCACGCGACGGAAAGGCCGTCGTAAAGAAGTACACCATCGACATCGAAGCGGGCCGAAAATTTTGGTCGTTCCGTCGCCTGCAGGAAGTGAACGTCCCCGCGGTGACAACTGCCGAGTGGCCCCGCGGCGACGTTGACCGTTTCGTGTTGGCGAAACTCGAATCCACAAAGTTGCAACCGGTCGGCGATGCGCCTTCTCGTCAACTCGTGCGCCGGTTGTATTTCGACTTGGTCGGCCTGCCGCCTTCTCCCCAGCAGACCGAAGAGTTCCTCAAGCAGGTGAAAAAAGATCGGCCCTCGGCCATTACGAAGCTCGTCGATCGCTTGCTCGCTTCGCCACGTTTTGCAGAGCGTTGGGGCCGACACTGGTTAGACGTGGCTCGCTACGGGGAATCCAACGGAGGCACGAAGAATACACTATGGCCCGATGCGTGGCGATACCGCGACTACGTCATTCGATCGTTCCACGAAGACAAGCCGTTCCATCAATTTGTTCTTGAGCAAATTGCAGGTGACCTGCTCCCGGCCAAGGACGACGAACAACGCCGCCAACAAAAAGTCGCCACGGCATTTCTCGCGATGGGCAGTCAGCCTGCGAATGCTCCCAAAGTGGAGGTTGTCGGGGAACAACTCGACGTGCTGGGACGAGCATTTCTCGGCATTTCCATCGGCTGTGCCCGCTGTCACGATCACAAATTCGATCCCGTGCCGACGCGAGATTTTTACGCCATGGCCGGAGTCATGTTCAACACGGAAATCAAGGACGACGCGCCTCTGAATAAAATCGACAAGAGTGAGCGTAAGACGTACAAGAATTTTCAGCGGAGCTTGTCCAGCGCGACCCGAAAAATCTCAAAAGCTCGCGACCGCTTAGCCCAACTCACAAACCAGGCCAACCTACGACATCTCCCCTGGCAGGATTGGGAAGCGTTGATCCAAAAGTTCCCAAAAGGTCGCCGACGCAACGGCGAGAAGGCTCTGAAGGAACTCCGTCAGGGACTCGCCCAACTTGATAAGCTCAAGAAAGCCGGTGTGCCCGACATCCATCAGGCCGTCGCCGTGGGGGACCGTCCGGCAAAAGGGCGGCGTTTCGTCAATGCAAAAATTCACATCCGTGGAAGCGATAAAAACCTTGGCGACGAGGTGCCCCGTGGGGTGATGCAAATTCTATACACCAGCGAGCCCGCCAAGATTGGAGAGAACGAAAGCGGCCGACTGCAAATGGCCAAGACGATTTACAAGCATCCGCTCGTCGCAAGAGTTATGGTCAATCGGATTTGGCACCACCTTTTCGGTCGCGGTCTTGTCCGCACCGTGGACAACTTCGGCACGTTGGGCGAACGTCCGTCCCATCCGCACTTGCTCGAGTGGCTTGCGGCTCGTTTCGTTGCGGAAAACTGGTCCGTCAAGAAGACGATAAGGCGAATCGTGTTGAGTCGAGCGTACCAACTTTCTGACGGAATCCCCAAGAATGCCACGAGCAATCCGCAAGCAACGGACCCTGACAACGTATTGGTCTGGCGACATTCGCGACGTCGATTGGATGCTGAGTCGATTCGCGATTCGATCCTTGCCGCCAGTGGCGTGCTCGACCTTTCGCCCCCATCGCGTTTTGAGCTGCTCGTTTACCACTCGGAAATGTCGAACCTCAAGGCGATGGACCGAATCAAGAAGCGCGCGGTGTACCTACCGGTCAACCGTGGTGTTTCGACCGACGTGATGGCCGTCTTTAATTTTCCTCCCGCCGATTTGGTCGTTGGTCGCCGCGAGACGGCTTCGGTGCCCACCCAAGCGTTGTTCATGCTCAACAGCCCGTTGGTGCTTGAGCACTCCCAACACATGGCTCGCCGTTTACTCAAAAACTCAACCATGAGCGATCCCCAGCGAATCGATCATGCCTGTCGACTTGTCTGGGGACGTCCCGCCACGGCAGAAGAAAAAACACAGGCGTTGTCGTTTATCTCAAAACATAAACAACTCAACAACCAACCGCCGAGCGAAATCCAACAACTCGATGCGTGGGCGGCGTTTTGTCAGTCGCTCTTCTGCAGCGCCGAGTTCCGCTTCCTCAGGTAACCAAGGAGTATCCGACTCATGTGGACTGGATCAATTTCTCGTCGTCAGGCGCTGCAAACGAGTGCATTGGGATTTGGATACATGGCCTTTGCGGCTTTGGGACAAGAGAGCGCGCAGGCGACAACGCGGAATGGACTCGCGGCGAAACAGCCGCACTTTGCTCCCAAAGCCAAACGTGTCATTTTCATGTTCATGGAAGGTGGTCCGTCGCACGTCGACACGTTCGACTACAAGCCGGCTCTGGCTCGATACGCAGGTCAGCGGCCTCCGTACGCACAACCTCGCGCTGGAAGCACCGGACATCGCGACTCGGTCATGCAGCCTTCTCCGTTCCGGTTTCGTCAGCGTGGACAAAGCGGCTTGTGGATTTCCGATGCGTTTCCGCATCTCTCTCGACATGCCGACGAACTATGTTTGATCAACGGCATGTACCACGAAACCGGTCAGCACGAACAAGGCTGCGTCCTGATGCACACGGGGGAATTCCGCTTCTCTCGTCCGTCGATGGGATCATGGATCGTTTACGGTCTGGGAGCCGAAAGCCAGAATTTGCCGGGATACGTTGTCGTCAATCCCCGCGCCCGGAACACTTCGAACGGCTGCTACGCCAACGCGTTTCTACCCGCCGCGTACCACGCCACAATCATGGAGAACGTCGGCGGTCGAGGGAGCACTCCGCCCATTCGCAACGTGACGAACCCTCTGGCTTCGCCGCAAACACAGCGGCTGCAGCTGGACCTCGTGCAGCGCATGAACGAACGATTCCAGGGGCAACAAGCCGACTCGAACGTCGATGCGGTGGTCCAATCGTACGAGCGTGCCTTCCGAATGCAAACGGCCGTTCCGCAACTGTTGGACGTCTCGCGAGAGACGGCGAGCACATTAAATCTCTACGGGATTAACCGCAACGGCCGCGGTTCGCCCTTTGCGTTGCAATGTCTTCTGGCTCGGAGAATGGCCGAGTCGGGCGTGCGATTCATCGAGATTTCGCAAGGCGGCTGGGACCATCACAACAGCTTGCAGCGGAACATGACGCGATCTGCCCGCACCATCGACCAACCGATTGCCGCTTTGATTACCGACTTGAAGCTGCGAGGCTTGTGGGACGATACCCTCCTGGTCTGGGGTGGTGATTTCGGTCGAACTCCGGCCATCGAAGACATGCGTGATCGAGAATTTGGTCGCGACCACAATGGGGCGGGCTTCACCTATTGGCTCGCTGGAGCCGGCGTCCGTGGCGGAATGCGTTACGGAGCGACGGACGAACTCGGATGGGTCGCTACCGAGAACCGAGTCCACCCACACGACCTCCATGCCACGATTCTGCATTTGTTGGGACTGAATCATCAGAGGCTCACGTACCGATACGGTGGCCGAGACTATACGCTCACCGACGTCGATGGGCACGTGGTTCGCGACGTCCTCGCCTGATGGATTTACCCAAGGATCAATGTCCACCAACCAAAAACTAAACCCCCTTCAGTTCAAAAAGGGAAGTTTGTGGGTCGGTCCACACTGCATCCGAAATAGAGGAGCCCCTCGTCTTCAATCAAGGTCTCAGAGTGGTTCTGGCTTCCCTCTCCCCAAGCCTGGGTAGAGGGATCAAATGTGAAGGAGTTGAGAAGTTTCGGTTTCAAACTGATCGCGATTCGACAACTTCTCCCGTCGCATGAACAAAGGAAATCAATGCTCGACATCATCACTGGTCAACGAAACACGTTGTGCGATGGGACCACTCGCCGAGACTTTCTTCGCATTGGCAGCCTTGGCCTTGGTGTCTGGAGCTTGGCAGACTTGATGCAAGTCTCGGCCGCCCAGCCAGCGAGACAGAGTTACGCGAAGGACAAAGCCGTAGTCTTGTTGTTCTTGGCGGGTGGACCAAGCCAGTACGAAACGTTTGACCCCAAGCCGGATGCCCCCGATGGCTCGAGGAGTATCAACGGGCACATCGCGACCTTACTGGCGGGGGTGCGGTTTTCGGCGTACTTGCCGAAATTGGCGCAGATGGCTGATCGCCTCTCGATTGTGCGTTCGTTCCAAACGAATCATCGCGAACACAACGGAGCCCACAAGCAGATTCTCACAGGTGATCTCACAGTGGGAGACGGCCAACCCATTCGCGAACCAGGAATTGGTGCGGTGTACTCCCGAGCTGCTGGACCCGTCAATCTCCAGACGGGGATGCCAAGACACGCCCTCGTGCCGCCGACGACCAAGTACCCCGGTGCCGGGAAGGGTTTCGCCGGAGCCTTCGATTCGGTCGTGGAAGCAACGCAGGCGGCGTATCTCGGTTCGACGTTTTCGCCGATCCGGATTTTCGCACCGATGGCCGGTGGTGATGCGACCGTGCGCAGGCGGCGATCTCGGCGGAACCGACCCCAAGATGCTCCGAATCCTTTCCTGGAATCTCTCGAGACTCGGCAGTCCCGAGAACGGCTCGACCGGCGGATGAGTTTACTGCAACAGCTGGAACAGGTGGACCGAAATCTCGATAATCCCGCCACCGAGAGGTTGGAAGTTCATCAACGACAAGCCGTCAATCTTCTGCGCAGCGACGCAGTCCGGCGAGCGTTCGACCTCAACGGCGAACCGGACCGCATCCTCCAAAAGTACGACACAGAACATTTCCGAAACTGGCAGTGCGACGACAACTCTCGCTTCAAACGCAACACGCCCTCCATCGGCTTCTCGTTGGGCCGACAGTTGCTCCTGGCACGGCGTTTGGTGGAGGCCGGTTGCGGCTTCGTGACGGTCGTCAACGCCAACTGGGATTTCCACGCACGCAAGGGGATTCCCAACATCCCGGAAGGAATGGGAGTGTTTGCGCCGCCGCTGGATCACGCCGTCAGCGCATTCCTGGAAGACATCCGTCAACGCGGCCTGGAAGACAAGATCTTGTTGGTCATCACGGGAGAATTTGGTCGTTCTGGGTTGGACCAGAAAGCTGGTCGACATCACTGGCCACGGCTATGTCCTTTGGTCCTCGCCGGCGGTGGCCTCCGACATGGTCAAGTCATTGGTCAGTCCGACCAGCGAGGGCGAGAACCATCGACCGAGGCCATTACCATCGACGACCTTCACGCCACGTTGATGCACTACCTGTTTGATGTGGGTCAAATGCGTCTAGACGTTTCTTTACCCGCCAGGATTCAAGACCGCGCCCAGAGAGGGACCCCGATTCGGGAACTCTTTTGATTTGGGTGCAGCTTCACTTATTGCCAGCATTTTTATGCAACTCTCTTGAGTGTCAAA
>CAYYUU010000230.1:0-8997 GCA_964474955.1 uncultured Alcaligenaceae bacterium
TGCCCGCCTGTCCCACCCCCCGAGGCCAACTAATTTCGGTCAATTTTTCGAATTGTAACAAAGGTGTCGCCTGTCCTGCCTGGCTTCCGATTTTCTTCGCTTTCTGCCCATCCCTCGCAGTTTTTTCTCCATACAGGAATTGACTTTCTACGATATCTGAACAAGAATCACCATGGAGAATTGCTCAATCGATTTCGATTGGGACTCTCTCGATACGCTAGACGTTTCCTCAGGAGGAGTGCTTCCCAGACATTACCTCAAAGGACTTTGCAGAATGAGACAAAATCAGATCATGCCATCGGCCATGCTTCGCGCCCTCGTTCGCCAAGGGTTCGTGGTCGCCGTGTGTGGTCTCATTCTCTGCTGGTCGTTCGGCCAGGTCGCACAACCTCTCCTCACCCAACTCACACAGCCTCGTTCTTCGAAACAAGAAGGCCCAAGTCGCTCTGAGGACGATCTCGAAAGTGGCGAAGCCAACTACACGTATTTGGCTGCTTCGCGGAAATCGCTCCGCAAGAAACGACGGAAGATTCGGCGAGTTCGATTTTGCATGGGGACTCAGTTCCCTGCATTCGGCGAACGGTGTCGTCAAGGGAACATTCATCGTTCGAAAATTCGCCACCTTTCTTTACCTCTCCTTTCTGTTCCTCAGGGCAGTTCCAATCATCTCGGCGTGCCCATACGTTGTTAACATTTACGCGTTCGACCACATTCTTTCGTAGTCATCCACAATTGGAATCATCTTGTGGTCGACGAAGCCTCCTCAGGGTCGCGGAGATTTTGGAGGGGGTTTAGTACGCGTCGGATCGCTTCGTATTGGGGCTTTATCATCTTCGGAGCAGTGCCGACAACTCCACCGGAAGGCGGGCCACCCATGGAAAAAATCGTCAAGGGCGTCTGTAAGTTCCAAACAGAGGTCTTCCCAAAACAACAGCCTGAGTTCGAGAAACTCGCACACAAGCAGAGTCCGCAGGCACTCGTGATTACGTGCGCCGATTCGCGGATCAATCCAAATCTCATCACCCAGACGGAACCGGGAGATTTGTTCCTTCTTCGCAATGCTGGCAATATTGTCCCGGCCTACGGTGCCGCGAATGGTGGGGAAGGAGCTACGATCGAATACGCCGTAGCCGTTCTCAAAATTAGCCATTTGATCATCCTTGGTCATTCGAATTGCGGGGCGATGGCGGCGCTCATGAAGAATGAAGGACTCGAAGAACTTCCGGCCGTCCGCCATTGGTTCTCGCACGCCGAAGCCACTCGAAGGCTAGTCCAGGCGAAGTACTCGCACATCACCGATCCGGAGCGCCTTGCGCGTTTGGCCATCCAAGAAAATGTGCTTGTCCAATTAGATCATTTGCGAACGCACCCTGCCGTAGCGGTGGGATTATCTCGCAACGAATTAGATTTATATGGGTGGATGTATACCATCGAGACCGGGGAAATTCTCTCCTACGACCCCGCGGAACACGCCTTCGTGCCGCTGGAAAGACCGATGCCCATTTCGGCGACTCGTCTCGGGCAATCACTTCCGGAATGATTGATGGCTCGGGCATTCATCACAAAGAATCAGCGAGCACCCGATTCGTTGGTCTGGACCGTCGGGCAGTTTTGCAACCTGTCTTACGCACAAACACACCAAGTCCGACGGGCTCGCAACGACGATTTTCCGCACCCGTCCAAATCCTCTTGGCACTTCGAGAGGACTTACTTCGGAACTTGAACCAATCGACGAGGCCGACCCTATGTCCGTAAACCGAACGGGTTCGACCAATACCGTTATGGATTCCCCGGATCATGCCGGGGAACTGGAAACGGTCTCCCTGGCGACCAAGGTCCTGGAATACCTGGCGGGCATGACTGGCCTTGAGTTCGACATGCCGCTGGCCAAAGATGCTTGGATGCAGGCAGTTCGGGAAAACCCCGGTCCGCAAATCGACGCTTGGGCCACGAGAATGGCTCAGGCCGGAAAGCAACTCGGATATCGCATCTCGACGGTCCGCGAGAGTGTCGGCCAAGCGGCCAACCTGGCTTCCGTGGATGCCCCGGCCGTGACGTACTGCGAGTTGGATGGCTCGCCATGTTGGCTCGTGTTGTTGCAACGGAGTGGGGGGCGTTTCCAGATCGCCATCCTCCGCGAGGACGAGTCCACGCCCAAGCCCGAGGTTACGTGGGTCCGCGAGAACCAACTCGCCAAGGTCTTTGGTTTGGCGAACATGAAGGAGGCTCTGGACTGGGTCCTGGCCCACCCCCTAATGCCGAGCGCGGATTTGACGGTTCACCACGAGCACGACGGACAGCACGAAGAGGGGCATCCTCCTGCCCTTTCTCCACTCCGGCGGCTCGTTGGGCTCCTACGATCCGAACTCCGCGACCTGCGGCTCGTGTTGTTGTTCGGAATCGGCATCGGCCTGTTCACGTTGACCACACCGATCGCCGTCGAAGCCCTCGTCAACACCGTCGCGTTGGGCAACTCGCAGCAAAACCTGGTCATCTTGACTCTCATGGTGCTCGGTTGCTTGACCGTGTCGGCGTGCATGGTCGCATTGCAGTATTATGTCGTCGAGCTCATGCAACAGAGGATCTTCGTTCGCGTCACGGCAGACCTTGCGCATCGACTCCCACGAGTCCGTGCCCAGGCATTCGACCGGCATCACGGGCCGGAATTGGTGAATCGGTTCTTTGAAGTGTTGACCGTCCAGAAAGCCGCCTCGGTGCTCCTGCTCGATGCCATGATGGTCGTCATCCAGACGATCATCGGGATGATGCTGCTCGCGATTTACCACCCGTTCTTGCTCGGATTCGACGTCCTGATTCTTGCGGGGATGTTGATCATCTTCCTCGGACTCGGTCGTAACGGTGTCCGCACGAGTATTCAGGAGTCGGTCGCGAAATACGCCGTGGCCGGATGGCTCGAAGAAATGGCACGCCATCCTCACGCGTTCAAGCTCAGCGGTGGCCCGGAGTTCGCGATGGAGCGGGCCGACGTGTTGGCCCGAACGTACCTGGGCGAGCGACGCCAACATTTCCGGATCGTCTTTCGCCAGATCGCCGGGGCGTTGGCGCTACAAGCCATCGCCAGCACGGTCTTACTCGGGTTGGGCGGTTGGCTCGTGATCAACCGAAGTTTGACGCTGGGCCAACTCGTGGCGGCGGAACTCGTCATTACTCTCATCTTGAGTTCGTTCGCCAAACTCGGCAAGTCGCTCGGCTACTACTACGACTTGATGGCGTCGATGGACAAACTCGGCCACCTCGTGGACCTTCCTCTCGAACGCGAGATGGGCGACGGAATGGGATTTTCGCCCAAAGGAGCGGCCCTTCGTCTCCGGAATGTGTCGTTCGAATACGACGACGGCAAGCGTGTGTTGGACGACCTGGATGTTTCCATCGCTCCGGGCACGAGAGTTGCGATTACAGGAGCCAGTGGGACCGGTAAATCTACACTCGTGGAACTGTTGTTTGGCCTCCGGGAACCGACCGAGGGACACATCGAACTCGACGGCGTCGACATTCGCGAGTTGCGTCTGGAAGTCCTGCGTCAACACGTCGCCGCAGTCAGTTCCGCCGAGATTTTCGAAGGGACGATCGCCGACAATGTCCGAATGGGGCGGCATTACATCAGCCTGCTCGACGTCCGAATGGCCCTGGATAAAGTGGCCCTCCTGGAACACGTGATGGCGTTTCCCGAAGGACTCCACACACAATTGTCGACCGGTGGGCGACCGTTGACGATGGGACAAGCCTACCGATTGGCGATGGCCCGGGCGATTGCCGGACGCCCCAGGTTGCTCATCATTGACCGAGGAATCGATCAGGTCGACCCAAAGGCACGCGACAAAGTTATCTCGTCGTTGTTCGACGGCCGCGCGTCTTGGACCGTCCTGGTGGTCACGAACAACCCGGACATCGTGAAGCAATGCTATCGGGAAATTTCGTTCGACGTGCCCCCGATGAACGGAACGGGGGACGGGCACCACACCGGCACGAGCGTCCACTGGTACGACGACTCGATCGAAACGGACTAAGTCCTGTAGGACAGGTTTGTAACCTGTCCCAGAAAAACACAGACAGGTTACAAACCTGTCCTACGGGAAAACCGCAAAGCAACAAACACCCGAGGGTTTGGGGATGGCCACGACAGAACTTCCGACCAAAGTCGATCCAGGAACTACGCCGGCGGGCGCTACACCAGAAGAACACGGAGTTACTCACACTCCCACCACAATCTACGCCCCGCTCTTCGGGAAACACTCGAGCGTGCCCACGTTGCGTCTCGTGCGAACTCCGCGGTACGTCCGTTTCCTGGCGAGGTGTTTGTTGACCGTGTTCTTGTTGACGCCCGTGATCCTCATGTTCGTCCCCTGGCAACAGACGATCACCGGCAGTGGTCGGGTCATGGACTTCGATCCGGTCAACCGGCAGCAGACCGTCGAAGCTCCCATCAAAGGACGGATTCACAAGTGGCACGTCCAGGAAGGCTCGCCCGTCAAGAAGAACCAACTGATCGTGGAGATCCGCGACCCGGACCCCCAGAAACTCCCCCGCCTGGAAAGACAGTTGGCGAACTTGGTGGAAAAACTCGAAAAAGGAAAAGAAAAGGTCAAGGAAATCAACCGGTACATCGAATCGTTGAAGGAAAAACGAGATGCGGCCTTGGAAGTCGTGGCCTCGAAGATCGAAAAGGCCAAGCAAGATGTGCTAGCCGCGAAGCAGACGAAGGTGGACTACGAAGCCGTCGTCAAACAGCTCCGCCTCGACGTCGCTCGCCAAACCGAACTCAACGAGAAGGGCCTTGCGTCGGACTTGAAACTCCAGCAAGTCACCCAAAAGTACCAAAGTGCCATGGCCAAGGTGAAGATGGCCGAAGCCAAGATCGAAGGTGCCAGGAAGGAACTCGCGGCAGTGACGAAAACTCGCTCGGCCAAGACCAAGGAGATCGCAGCCGACATTCAGAAGGCCCGGTCCGATTTGCGTGGGGCCGAGAGTGCCGTCTCGGCTTACGAAAAAGATGTCGAAGAGCAACGAATCAAAGTCGCCCAACAAGAGACCATGCAAGTCCGAGCGCCGTGCGACGGAACCATTCACCGATTGCTCGCGAATTCGAGCGAAGGCGGGACGGTCGTCAAAGAAGGAGCAAAACTTGCCGAAATTGTACCAAAGTTACGAAGGCCGGTTGTCGAATTGTATATTGACGGTAATGACGCCCCGTTAATCCCAGCTCTGATGCGAGCCAGGGAAGAACACAACCAAGACGAACCGATTTATGTGCGATTGCAATTCGAGGGGTGGCCGGCCGTCCAATTTGCCGGTTGGCCCTCCGTGGCCGTGGGTACGTTCGGGGGCAAGGTCATGTTCGTTGATCCCACCGACGACGGACAGAACCGATTCCGGATTCTTGTCGAACCCCTCGACCCAAGCGAGGACGACCAACCTTGGCCCGACCCAGAACTTCTGCGTCCCGGCGTGCGTGCGAACGGGTGGGTCATGCTCAACCGTGTTCCTTTGGGTTACGAAGTTTGGCGGCGCATGAATGGCTTCCCGCCAGTCGTGGCCCCCAAGGCACCCAAGAACAAGGTCAAGAGAAAAGGCAAGAAATGACATGCAACACGTTCCGGGGTCCACGATGCACCGAGTTCGAGCTAGCCTCGCACTCGGGATTTTGACTGTCGTCTGGACCTTGGGACACGTCGAATCCGTCAGGGCGCAAACTTCGGCGAATTACGCTCGACCTACCCACGTTGCCCCGACCGCGACCATCTCGTTTCGAGAACCTATCCTGCAGTCGGCGGAACCCTCGAGCACGCCGTACCAGAACCAAAAGAATCCGACAAACAATGCCGAATTCCGCGTAATCCTTCCGACGATCAAAACGAGAGCCCCTGTTGCCGACGTTCAGACCTTGGCGGTGGTCCCCGAGTCCGAAGGCTCGGGCACCTTGATTCCCGTGAAGCACGCCCAGAAGCAACTACCAGAACCCAGACCGACCACAACGGCGAAGGCACCATCCGCACCCAGGACGCCTCGCTTGGCCGACGTCCTCCGTTCTGTCGATGCGGCCTATCCGGCCCTCATCGCGGCACGCCAAGAACAAGTCGTTGCTGCCGGAAAGGCGTTATCACGCGTGGGAGCCTTCGACCTGAAGCTCAAAGGATACGAGCGGCAGAAATCCGGGTCGTATGACAACAAAATCCACTCCGTCGCGCTCGAACAGCAGACTCCGTTTCATGGCATTTCGTACTTCACCAAATACCGCATCGGGGCCAACGATTTCCCCAGCTACAACAACAACTACTTGACGGCGGAACTTGGAGAACTCTCGGCGGGGATCACGATTCCGCTGTTGCGAGACCGTGCCATCGACGAACCGCGGGCCGAACTCCAGCAAGCCGAACTCGAGAGATTAATGGCCAACCCCTTCGTCCAGCGAGTGCGAATCGAATTATTTCGCGACGGAGCCCAGGCCTACTGGAAATGGGTTGCCACGATGCAAAAATATCAAATCGCCAAGCAACTGCTCAAAGTCGCCGAAGACAGAAACGAGGGGATTCGCGAAAAGGCCAGACTCGGACAGATTGCCGACATTGAGGTCAAGGTCAACGATCGGACGATCGCATCGCGAAGGGCCAAACTGGTCGCCGCCGAAAGAGCCATGCAACAAGCCGGGATTAAGCTCTCGTTGTTCTACCGCGATGGGGGCGGAAGTCCTGTCTTGCCTCCGTTAAATATCACGCCTCCGGAATTCCCAAAGACTCGTGCCCCCAACGTTCGGATGGTAACCAAGGATGTTCAAATTGCATGGGACCAACGACCGGAACTGCGAGAACTGCAACTGATGCAACAGCAAGTCCAGGTCAAGTTGAGGTTGTCGGAGAACCAGTTGCTCCCGGGACTATATTTTTCGGCCTACGCCGCCGAAGACATGGGCAAGGGAAAGAGTTTTCTGGACCGCAATACGTACGTGGCGTCATTGACGCTCGACGTGCCCATACAACGACGAAAGGCACGCGGAAAGACGATTGAGGCGCGTGCGAAACTCGGCCAACTCGTCGCCAAGCAGCGCCTCAATCTCGACAAGATTCAGGCCGAGGTGCGAGACGCCGTTTCGGCCCTCGATCGTGCGTACGCACTCGTTCAACAACTCGAAGCGAACGTCAAATTGGCTCGCGAAGTCGCCGAAGCCGAACGCGAAAAATTCCGTTTGGGAACAAGTACGATTGTGATCGTAAACCTCCAGGAACTTGCCGCCTTCGAAGCCGAGTTGGATCTCGTCAACGCTTTGACGATATATTTCATGGCGTATGCGGATTACCGCGCTGCCCTTGGCATTGATGCTTGCCCGCCGGGTGGTTGCGTGGCTCCGCCGATCCCGGACGTTTCTCCGCATCCCCTCAAAGACATGGTGGGATCTCACTTCCGCAGCAACCAAAGTCATCCATCGAAGAAGTAACAAGTCCGGATTCTGGATTTTCGGGCTTGTGCCCAAAACCAAATTCCAAAATCCAGAGGGCACTCTCGCTCGGTCCATTCACGCGCATTGCTAGAATCCTCTTTCCCGATTCCTATAATACCGGAATTCGAAACAACTAGACGTCACCCTATTGCGTGAAAGAGGATACGAGAGTGAACGCAGACCACTATTTATTCACGAGTGAATCGGTTTCGATGGGCCACCCAGACAAGGTGTCGGACCAGATCAGTGACGCCATCTTGGACCATTGCTTGCGGGCGGATCCCATGAGCCGCGTCGCGTGTGAAACGATGGTCACGACGGACCTCGCCGTCGTCGCCGGCGAAATCACGACCAACGCCGACCTTTCCCGGTCGACCATCGACAAGATTGTCCGCGATGCCATTCGGGAGATCGGGTACGTCGATCCGGACATTGGTTTCGCCGCCGACACTTGCCAGGTCATGTGCCACCTCCACGCCCAGTCTGGTAACATTGCCCAGGGAGTCGACACGGGCGGTGCCGGGGACCAGGGTATGATGTTCGGTTTCGCCTGTACCGAAACCAAGTCGCTCATGCCACTGCCAATTTACCTCTCGCATCGACTCGTCGAGAAGCACGCCAACATGCGGAAGTCTGGCGAGTTGAAGTATCTCCGGCCCGACGCCAAGAGCCAGGTCACGATCGAGTACAACGTCGACGGGACGCCGAACCGGATTCACACCGTCGTCCTCTCGACGCAGCACGACAAGTCGGTCATGCACACGAAAGACGGCCAAGAATACTTCAACGACGAGGCCCGCCAGGAACTCATCGAGAAGTTGATCAGGCCCACGCTCGAAGCCGAACGCCCCGATTTGATCAAAGGCGATTTGTTCAACGTCATTCCGGGGACGCCCGCCAGCGCCTTGAAAGACGACATCATCCGTTGCCACATCAACCCAACCGGTTGTTTCTTGGTCGGCGGTCCTCACGGCGACTGCGGCCTGACGGGTCGAAAGATTATCGTCGACACCTACGGCGGTCGCGGACGCCACGGGGGCGGAGCCTTTAGCGGCAAGGACCCAACAAAGGTCGACCGGTCGGCAGCATACGTCGCTCGTTATATCGCCAAGAACATTGTCGCCGCTGAGTTGGCCGAACAATGCGAAGTCCAACTCTCGTACGCGATTGGATACCCTGATCCACTCAACATCTGGGTCAGCACGTTCGGCACCGAGGCCGAAGGCGTAACCGAAGAAATGCTCCAGGGGCTCATTCGTAAACATTTCGAATTGACGCCCAAAGGCATCATCGATTCACTCAACCTGCGACGACCGATCTACCATGAGTCGGCCCGGCACGGACACTTCGGACGTGAGTTGGAAAACTTTACGTGGGAGAAAACCGACAAAGCCGATGCCTTGAAGGCCGATGCGGGCGTGGCCGTCGGAGCATCGTAAGGGCGGTTTTCGGGGCCCGATTTTCTGGCCTGATCGTCTTTCTTTTCGGTTTGGAAGCGGCGGCACACTCGGGACGACTACAAAGGATTGTTCGTTTTTGTCGTC
>CAYYUU010000231.1:0-8994 GCA_964474955.1 uncultured Alcaligenaceae bacterium
TCGCGTGCAGGCACTTTGCTTTGCAGGCTTCGCCTGCGGGCGAAAAGATTTCAAAGCCAAAGACCTTTTCGCGAAGCGAAAAGCAACTTTCCTCACCACACCAAAACACGACTCTAATTTATCCGACCGCCCCCGCGAAAGGCGACACTCAAAACCACGACAACGGATGCAACACTCATGTGTCCAACTCCTACTTCGCGCATGAAAAAAGCCGAAGCGATTTCGTCTCGCTTCGGCTCAAGTTCGGTTTCGAAACCTCAAGATCGGCTTCTTTCTAAAACTCCTTCGACAAGGGCATTCGCACGGGTGGGTTGTATCGCGTTCCGTTGCGTCGAATCCAATCGCGTTCGTGTTCGGCCATCGAATCGAGGAGTTGTCGGACTTGGGCTGGGCGTTGCTCATTTCGGAAAAGGTCTTCCATATAAAGTTTCGTCGCCAATCGATAATCTTCCCACTTGGGAGCCGAGCTGCGACCAATCTCTTTTTGGGCTCGGGTCAGGTAGTACGAAAGAATTTGATCCCTCTGGGGATGATTCGCCGGCAGCATGTCGAGCCACGGAATTTCGGGCCAGTTGCTCGGTCGCGTTTCTTTGGCTAAACGGGGAGCTTGCGACTCGTAGTACGCTGCCACGAGTTGCCTGGCGTGTCGGCGGACTTCCGGATCGGGATGCTTCTCGGCGGCCTTCAATTGACCGATAGCAATCGGAGCCATCCGCGAGAGATGATACCTGGCTGTGGCCCGTTCGGAGTAATTGGGCGAACCTAGTTGTGAGATAAGCGCCACCACAATCATAGTGGCTGTTGGGGTAGGTAGCATGAACCCTCCTTTCCCTGTGATCGTGACCTCATGTCACGCGAACGTAGGGATGGTCTAACGAAAAAAGACTCGGAAATTGGAAATGGGAGAGGTACGACACAGAGGGCGAAATTGGGAGAGGACGCAATGAAGCGTAACTAGATTATATGTACTACTTGCTTGAATTTTGGTCAAGTACTTGAGATGGATTTTTTGTGAAAGAAAAATGAAGTTCTTGTCGAGTCGTCGGATCAATAAAGCTGAGGAAGATTACCACAATGGGGTAGGATCGGTAATGTGTCTCTGAAAATTCGTCCCGATGACGATACGTTGGAGAGTTTGGTCAAAAGAGGCAAAGGATTTTCGACCGCTTTCCGCGGCTCTGGATATTGGACTCTTTTCTCCAGGCCTGAAGCGCGAGCGAAGGACAAAAAATAATCTTTCGCTCACGCTTCTGAGTTTTGACGACCAAAATCGGTAATGTTGGCTCGTCGGACGGGTTTTTAACCTGTCCGACGAGCCTCACCAAATTGCATTCCCGAATTTGGTCCGCAAAACTCATAAGGCATGACACAAATCGAACGCAACAAGATCCTTCGCTTGGGCATCAGGCTTGTGACAATCCCAAACTCTAAAACATAACGCTGCGTCCGCGGCATACTTGCCTTGGAAATAGTAAGATGAATCTTGATCAATGTGACTGTTTCGCTTCACCTTCACCAACTCCACAACTCTTATGAACGAATCGCACCCGGACGGACAAGTGTCTTTGTGGCTTGAGCAAATGGAATCGGGCGACGAACAGGCACGTGAGAAACTTCTCAACCATTTCTGCCAACAACTCCAGCGACACGCTCGCAAAATGCTCTCGGGGTTTCCTTCTCTGCGGCGGTGGGTGGAGTCCGGTGACGTTTTTCAAAATGCCATGATTCGACTGCTACGGGCGTTGGAGGAAGTCCGACCTCAGTCTCCAAAACATTTCGTCTCGTTGGCGTGCCTACAAATTCGCCGAGAGTTGATCGACCTCGCCCGACACTACTTTGGTCCGGAAGGGAAAGGAGCTAAGCACGCCACCCAGGTTCCGCCGAATGATGCCGAGGAGGCACCGCCTCCGTTATACGATCCCGGGCAAACAACGTCGGAACCAACACGCCTGGCCAGTTGGGCCGAGTTCCACGAACAAATCAATTCCCTCCCCGAAGAAGAACGCCAGGTCTTCGACTTGCTCTGGTACCAAGAAATGACGCAAGCCGAAGCCGCCACCATCCTTGGAATGAGCGAGCGAACGTTGAAACGCCGTTGGCAATCTGCGAGGCTGCGACTCCACGAACGTTTGAAGGGTGAGTTGCCGGAGTGATAGTAGTAGGCACACTCCGTGTGCCGTTGTCTTTGGTTTGGGTTTTGTTTTGGAGTGCGGCAGCGTAGCTGACGCTTTTGTTTTTGTTTTGGAGTGCGGCAGCGTAGCTGACGCTTTCGTAGTTTTGTTTCGTAGGTACACGCGGCTCGCGTGTCCGTTTGTTTGGAGCGAATTTTCCCAGGTACACGCGGGCCGCGTGTACCTACGAAACAAACAGAAAACGGCCACTTGTTTATTTCGCGTTCGGAGTGTGCCTACTACTTCTGGTCACGGCACACGGAGTGTGCCTACTACTTTTTTCACTTCACTTGCTTCCGAATCCAGTCCGAAATGATGTTGAGCACCTTGGGAGCCATCGTTTCTTCGATCTGGTTGTACTCGTCAACCAATCCCGTTTTCGCCGGTTGGAACATGTGATTGATCTTGGGGATTTCCCGGATCGTCACGTCGTTTCGATCCTTGCCAAGAGCTTTCTTGAGAGCCGCAATATTGTCTTTGGGCGTGACCTGCAGGTCGAGCGAACCATACAACGCCAGCACCGGGCATTTCATCTTCTTCAGCGCGGGCCGCGGGTCATGGTCGAGAAACGAGCGAAACCAAGGCGTCATGACACGACCCAATTGACCGAGAGTACTGCCCTCTTGGCCCTTGGCGGCTTCTTGCTCTTCCTTCGGGAGTTTCTTGAGAAGTTTCGCGAACTCCTTTTCGAACTTCTTCTTGGCGGCTTCGAAAGTCTTGGAACTCCTCGCAATTTTGAAAATCATTTCTTGGGCTTGGCGTTGTCGGCGAAGAGCCGTGTCGTCGCCGCCCATGGCCTTGACGAGCGCGGCGCCTTGCAGATAGAGCACCTCCTCACCCGGCAAAGCAGGACCGGCGAGCATGACGACGAACGCCACGTCCTTCGATTGGCTCGCCGCGAGCGGAGCGAGTTGTCCGCCTTCACTGTGTCCAACTACGCCGATGTGTTTCGAATCGATGGCTTTCTGTTCTTTCAAGTACACAATCGCCGCCAATACGTCCGACGCAAGGTCTTGCGTTGTCGATCGGAAATACGACCCGCCCGAACCATCGACGCCCCGGTCGGCCCAACGGAGCGTGGCTATTCCCTTTCGCGTCAAATGATCCGCCAACACGAGCAACGGCTTGTGAGTCAACACTTCACCATCTTTGTTTTGCGGCCCCGAACCCGACAACAAGATCGCTACCGGATGCGGACCAGCACCCTTGGGCAGAGTAAGCTCACCCACGAGTTTGATCTTCGCTTTCTTGTTCTCGAACATGGCTTTCTTGGTCGTGTACGGATATGGTTTTTTCGGTTCTTGGGGTCGAACCAGCGCCGTCGGTTTCTTTTTCTTCGCGAACGTCAAATCGAAAGCTGTGCCAGCCTGCTCCCATCTTCCCGCCAGCTCTTTTCCCTGTTCATCGAGTGTCCCTTCAAAAGACACCTTCAACAATTTCCAGCGAAGGACGACCTTCTTGCCGTCGATGGTGATGTCGTCAATTTTGAGTTTCTTCCCACCCTGATCGATGCTCGACATCGTCCCACTCAACTTCCCGTCCTTGGCCTTCTCGAACGTCAGCCCCATCCGGAGTTTGAGCAATCCGGCTTTCAATGTTCCCTCCCAATAGCCGAACAACGCCTTTTGCGTTTTCTTTGTCTGTTCGGTTTTCTCATCCGCAAAAGAAAAGGACGAGGTCATCAACACACAACCCAGTACAAGAACGATGATCTGAGGCTTCATGATTGTCTCCTCGATGTCACTGATGATCCGGCTCAACGCGGCGTGAAATATTCTATTCGAGATGGCCGTTGGTTGCCTGCGGAAACTCGGCACGGGCAAGCGTTGAACAAGCCCGAGGTTGTGGAGATACTGGAAAGATGGTCGAGAATGCCGTAGGGTGGGGCTTCGCTACGCTTGCTCCACCCTACAACTAACACGGCAAAAATCCCACACGTACACGAGAAATCTACACATGCGGACTCCAAAACGAGGCGGTGGTTGGGCCGCCGTTCGATATACTCTTCGGATGGCAAGCAAGGTCGGGTTCTGGCGACTTTGGAAAGCCATGCGGACCAAAAACACGTGCAAAACGTGCGCTCTTGGAATGGGTGGTCAAGCCGGCGGCATGCGCAACGAAATGGGACGCTGGCCGGAGGTCTGCAAAAAATCTCTCCAAGCGATGGTCGCCGACATGCAGAAGGGCTTGGAGCCTGAGTTCTTCGCGAACTACAGCATCGACCAACTCAAGACGTTGAGCCCCCGAGAACTTGAGTGGTGCGGTCGTCTCATGCAGCCACTCTTTGCCGACGAAAACGATACGCACTACCGAATCATCTCGTGGGAAGATGCCCTCGCCAAGGTCACTGAGCAACTTCGGCAAACGAAGGCTGACGAAAATTTCTTCTACGTCAGCGGCAGGTCATCGAACGAGGCCGCGTTCTTGCTCCAACTTTTCGCCCGGCTTTACGGGACCAATTTCGTCAATAACTGTTCGTACTACTGCCACCAAGCGAGCGGCGTCGGATTGTCTGATTCGCTCGGCAGCGGCACCGCGACGGTGACGCTCGAAGACGTCGAAGGCGCAGACCTCTTCGTCCTCATTGGCGGCAACCCAGCCTCGAACCATCCACGACTCATGCGCACCCTCATGAACATTCGTCGCCGCAAGGGGAACGTCCTGGTCATCAATCCCGTCAAGGAACCGGGGCTCGTAAACTTCAGCGTTCCGTCGGACGTTTGGAGTTTGTTCTTTGGTTCGAAGATCGCCAGCCTCTACGTACAACCACACATCGGCGGAGACCTCGCCCTCTTGACCGGAATCGCCAAGGTCGTTTTTGAACGAAATGGCGTCAATCAATCGTTCGTCGAGACCGCGACGGAAGGCTTCTCCGATTACGCCGAACTCGTCCAAAACACCTCTTGGGACGAGATCGAAGAGAGCAGCGGCGTGAACCGCAAGACGATCTCGCAAGCCGCCGAAATGTACCTCTGGGCAAACAACGTCGTCTTCGGCTGGACCATGGGAATTACCCACCACGAGCACGGCGTGCAGAACGTCCAGTCCATCGTGAACCTGGCGCTGCTTCGCGGAATGGTCGGCAGACCAAAAGCGGGGCTCCTTCCCATCCGCGGACACTCCAACGTTCAAGGCGTAGGATCGGTGGGCGTCGTCCCGAACCTCAAACAAAAAATCCTCGACAACCTCGAAAGTCTTCTCGGCGTCGAACTGCCCAGGTCGCCCGGACTCGACACGATGGGATGTATGCAAGCCGCCCACGAAGGAACGATTCGTTCCGCGTTTTGTTTGGGAGGAAATCTCTTTGCGAGTAATCCCGATTCGAAGTTTGCCCATCACGCTCTGGGTAAACTCGAACTGCTCACTTACCTCAACACCACGCTCAACGCTGGACATGCCTGGGGACGCGGCAAGCAAACTTTGATTCTCCCGGTTCTGGCCCGCGACGAAGAACCTGAGCCGACGACCCAGGAATCGATGTTCAACTTCGTGCGACTCAGCGACGGAAAAGAGGTCCGACTCTCCGGCCCTCGCAGCGAGGTCAGCATCATCACGCACATTGCCCACGAAATTCTAGGCGCGAATTCTCCGATTCAGTGGCCGGAAATGACAAGGCACTGTCACGTTCGCGAGATGATCGCCAAGACGATTCCCGGTTACGAAAAGATCGGCGAGATCGACAAAACAAAAGGAGAATTCCAGATCGGTGGGCGAACCTTCCACGAGCCTCACTTTCCGACGGCATCGGGAAAGGCTCAGTTTCGTGCCCATCCAATTCCGCAATCTCGCGGTGCCGACGATCAGCTGCGATTAATGACCGTCCGCTCCGAGGGCCAATTCAACACCGTCGTGTACGAGGAAGAAGATATTTACCGAGGGCAAGAGCGACGGGACGTGATTTTGATGAATGCCGAAGACATAAAGAAGCGAGGCTTGCAAATCGACCAACCGGTCGCGATTCGCAGCGACGTTGGGGAGATGCATCAAATTCGAGTGCGGGCGTTCGACATTCGAGAGGGAAATGCGTTGATGTATTTCCCCGAAGCGAACGTCCTCGTCCCCACGACGACGGATTCACGCTCAAAGACTCCCGCCTTCAAATTCGTGCTGATCACGATCGAGGCGGAGACGAGCGGTCCGTCTCAGGTGAGTTCGAACGGGCGACAAGAAAGGCGCACGCCTTTGCACGTCTTGCCCGAGTGAGCATGTTCTGGGATGTTGTCGATCAGCTGGCTTCGGGCAGGTTCTCCCGAAACCGATAGCCAACACCACGAACGGTCTCGATGAAATCGATTTGCGTCCCGAGTTTCCGACGTAGCGTCTTGATGTGCACGTCGATCGTTCGTTCGAGCACGATGGCCCCTTCGCCAATCGCGACGTCCATCAGCTGCGGACGTGTGAACGCGCGGCCCGGTTGGCGAAGCATGCATTCGAGCAATCGAAATTCGGTCGGCGTCAGTTCGAGTTCTTTCTCGTTGATCGTGGCGCGGTGACGCACACGGTCGATCTGGACCCCAAGGTGCTCGATCAAGTCGTTGTCGGACGTCGTCTCGGCTCGACGCAGAAGGGCCTTGATTCGTTGCATCAAGACTTTGACCAAGAACGGCTTGGTCACGTAGTCGTCGGCCCCCATGCTGAACCCGACGATCTGGTCGGTTTCTTCGGATTTGGCTGTCAAAATCAGAATTGGAACGGATCGAGTCCTTTCCCCCGCTCGCAGCTCACGGCAAATTTCGTCTCCCCGAAGGGTTGGGAGCATCCAGTCGAGAATAATCAAGTCTGGGATTTGCATTTGGGCCTTGCGAAGCCCCTCCTGCCCATCGTGGGAGATCATGACCTCATAACCTTCTTTTTCAAGGTTATATTTCAAGACGTCGGTCATGTCGCGTTCGTCTTCGATGATCAGAATGCGTGGGCGGGTCATCGGTGGTATGTACCTCGTTGCCTCCGGACTGACAAGAATCCCCTGTGTAGTACAATTTATGGCGCGCGGGGAGGCATGTCACGGGGGAAACGAAAATTCTCATTATTTCCGTTCGGGCCGATGCCGGACAATCTCCCCTTCCGCCAAATAAATCACTTCTTCCGCAATGTTCGTCGCATGGTCGGCGATACGTTCGAGATGACGCACGGCCGAAAACATCGAGAGCCCCGGTGGAAGCATCGCCGGCGTTTTCTGCATCATGTCGATCAATTCGGCGATGATTTCCTGGTTATAGAGATCCACGTCGTCTTCGAAACGCAACACGACGCGAGCCAAATGAGTGTCGAGGTCGACGAACGAGTCGAGACTCTGACGGACCATCGCCGTCGTCAACTCGGTCATCTGGGGAAGTTGAGGAGGCACGGGGATCACGGGCATTTTGGCCAGGACGATCGCCCGTTCGGCGATCTCTTCGGCAAGGTCGCCCATGCGTTCGAGATCGGTGATGATCTTCAGCGCCACGACAATACGCCTAAGATCGGTCGCCACAGGTTGATGCAGTGCTAACAGCTTGAGGCACTCTTCCTGAATGCGATTCTCGTCTTGGTCGATGAGGACCTCACATTCGAGGACGTCGTAGGCCGGAGCCGCGTCGCGTTCCTGAAGCGCCTGGGTTGCTTTTCCCACGGCCTCCTCGACCGTCGCAGCCATCCCGATGATCGACTGCTGGAGATTGTCTAAGTCGCGTTGGAGGTGTTTGGACATGGTAAGTTCCGTCTGCTGGGTTGGGCGAAGGGCGAGTGGCGAGGGAACACCGCAGAAGGTTCAATCAGCCGAACCGCCCGGTGATGTAATCCTCGGTATCTTTGTTTTGGGGTCGTGTGAACATCGCATCCGTCGGGCCGACTTCGATCAGCCTGCCTTCGAAAAAGAAGGCGGTAGTGTCGGACACACGAGCCGCTTGTTGCATGTTGTGCGTGACAATGACGATGGTGTAATTCGTCCGCAACTCGAAGATCAGGTCTTCGATACGCCGGGTCGATTGCGGGTCGAGTGCCGACGCCGGTTCGTCCATCAAGAGAACGTCCGGGCTCGTCGCGAGTGCTCGGGCGATGCAAAGCCGCTGCTGTTGACCACCCGAAAGGTCCAGCGCCGATTTATCCAATCGGTCTTTCACCTCTTCCCACAAGGCGGCCTGGCGAAGGCAGCGCTCCGTAATTTCCATGAGCCGAGACTTATCTTTTAGCCCCGCCACCTTGGGGCCAAAGACCACGTTTTCGAAAATCGATTTCGGGAACGGGTTCGACTTTTGGAACACCATCCCGACACGCCGCCGCAGATCGACCATGTCGATGTCCCGACGGTAAATGTCCTGGCCGTCGAGCAGCACCTTGCCGTCGACTCGCGTCCCCTCGATCAAGTCGTTCATCCGGTTGAGCGTCCGCAAGAACGTCGACTTCCCGCACCCGGACGGGCCGATCAACGCCAGCACGGAGTGCTCGGGAATCGTCACGCTGATGTCGAAAAGCGATTGCCGCGTCCCGTACCAGAACGAGAGGTTGTTGACCTCGAACTTGTGGCGGACCTGCTCCCGAGAGACCTCACGACCCTTCTGGTTTCGGTCCTCGATGATTGCTGCGTAGGGAAGTGTAGACAATGAAACACCTCTTTGTTAGTGGTCGGGAGTTGAGAGTTGAGGGTTGAGAGTCAGAATTTATTGGCTGAAAGCCAACCTCAACGTGGCCTGGGGCAATGCCCAGGTGTGAAGGTTCGAACAAATCTTTTCTATCTCTCGACCCTCAACTCTCAACCCTCAACTCTCAACTTTTCTCACGGCGGTCTCGGGAGCCGCACACGGACAGTGGCTCCCAGATTCAATTTACTCTCTACCAGGACACT
>CAYYUU010000232.1:0-8992 GCA_964474955.1 uncultured Alcaligenaceae bacterium
GCTTTGGATGTGCCGACCGGAGACGATCACGGGCCGAAAACTCCATGCGCTTCGGCACATGGGCAGACGACACTGGCGGCCCAAAGATCTCAATGACCTGCGGTTACTTTTAACGAGAGTCCCGATGAACGCCGCCGACCTTACGGCCTCGATTGTCGCCACTATCACGAGCCGTGGAGACACAACCGACGACGCTCGTTCGCTCCTTCGTCAGAATTCCTGGTGGATGACGAAAACATCCGCGGCACGATGGCACGATTTTGTGCGGACGGCGAACGGACAGGAAATACCACAGAATCTCTTGGGCGTCGTCGCCGAAGTGAGCAGACGACTTGACCCCATTTTGGAGCGATTGCCATGAGCGGAACAAAGGGAGGGAGTCTTCTCGAATCCATCCTCCAAAATCCGGACGATGACGCGAAACGTCTGATTTACGCCGACTGGCTCGAAGAACAAGGAGACGCGGACCGGGCCGAGTTCATTCGCGTTCAGATCGAACACGAACAACTCGAGCAATGGGACCCTCGGCGCGTTGGGCTCGGAGTTCGCGCCGAACAACTCTTGGAAAAGCACCAAGCGAAGTGGAAGGCGGAATTGCCTGAGATCGAGGGAGTCATCTGGAAAACATTTCGCCGCGGTTTTATGGCGACGGCAACATTCACTGACATCGACGTCTTTCGAAAAAGTCGGGAGGCGTGTTGGAGTGTTGCCCCGATCGAAACCGTCAGAACGCGATGGCCCAAGCAAAGCGATCTCGTCGAGACGATTGACCCCATTCCCGGGCTACGGGAATTGTCGATGCACAGACAACTTGTTGACATGGAGGAAGCCGAGCGATTAGCGGCTGCCCCGTTGCTCTCGACGTTGCGCGTTCTGGATCTGCCAAGTGTGAACCTCGGACAGGAAGGCTTTCGACGAATTGTTCGCTCCCCACACCTGGGAAATTTAACGGCCCTCGGAGTCCCCGCGAATACCATCGGGAATCGGGGCGTTGCGGAATTGTTGCATGCTCCGGTTCTGATGAATTTGGAAAAACTCGACTTGTCCAATGCTGGAAGCTACTTTGGCTACGCGGAAGGCCCCATCATCCAAGCCGCAGGAGTCTGGGCTTTTGTTGTGTGGAAGGGGATGCGGAAAATTCTGTCGCTGTCGTTGTCTGGAAATAAAGTGGGACGCGAAGGTCTACGGGCACTGCTTCGCTCTGCAAACTCGACCAATCTTAAAGAATTGATTTTGTCGAACAATGATTTGGATGACCAGGCGATGCAAGAGTTCGGTTCAGCTCACCAAGACCTCCAACTCGATGTTTTGGATGTTGGAGAGAACGAACTGGAGACACTCGGGATGGCCGACCTCAGACGGGCAAGATGCCTCGCCGAACTGAAGATCCTGGGAGTGAACGTGTGCGAACTGGAGGTCAGTGCCATGCACGAACTGGTGAAAGCGCCGTTCCTTCACAGCTTGCGAAAGCTTGCGGCAAACTCAAACTTGTTCGGTCCCGCCGGGCTCCAAGTTCTGCTCGAAGCAATGCCTCAACGCTTGCACACGCTCCATCTGGCCAACAATGATTTGTTCGATGGTGGAGCTATACGTTTGGCGGATTCACCGGCTTCCGACAATTTGTTGGAACTGGACTTGAATACAAACAACGTCGGAGATGCTGGGGTTGACGCGTTGGGAAATTCGAAACACCTCCAAAACTTGGTGACTCTTCGGCTCTGGTACAATCTGATGAGCAAGGCCGCACGGGAGGCGTTGAAGAATTCACCGGTGGGCAAACGACTGGCCAACCTGGACATGGCGCTCCGCACCGAAGACGATGATCCTTCCATTCCATTTTGATTGAGCGTATAGGAGATCAAAAACGGGCTGACTTGATAACACCGAATGTTTCACAAAGCAACAACGGAATACGATGGGCGAGTCGGTTTCTGCGTCGGAACCGGGCGATGTGGCACGACGTTCCTGGCCGAAGTCGCGGGGCGCGAGCCAGGGGTTGCAGCTTCGCACGAGCGCGAGCGTTTGGCCGCCACGTTCCACATGTTCTGCAAGTGGCATCACATTCCCATTGATTCGGCGGGCTTCCTCCACGCGAAGGAATCAGAGATTCGCGCCGACCTCGAAACACATCGGTTTTCGTTCGAGTGTAGTGCGCTTTTATCGCACTCACTCGAAGAACTCTTTGAGCGGTTCCGGGCTCGCTTCCTCTTATTGGTGCGCAGTCCCGCCGAAGCGGTTGCTTCGTTTGCGGTGCGGGGATGGTTCGTGCGAACGCCTGTGCGAGCGGACACAAGTTTGCCACCGAGCCACGCGGGGAGTGAAGAAGCGCGTCATTTTCTTGGGAGAAACATTCCCAACGGAGCAGAGTTCGATCGGTGGGCGGGGTTAACTCAAATCGGACGGCTGGCTTGGTTTTGGCAGGCTCGTAACCGCGCGATTCTCGAACAATTTTCTCGATTACCAGAGGGACATTGTCGGGTCCATCGGTTGGAAGATCTTGATTTTGAGCGGTACCAGGAAATCGCCGACTACTTTGGTTGGCGCTCGCAAGTCGATGCCAATACATTTTCCGAACTCGCGCAAACTCGTCCGAATGCCGGTCCGAATACGCCTCGGCGCTTTACGGACTGGTCTCCAAATGAGAGTGCAGAATTCGAAGCCGAGGTTGCTCCCATCGCCGAAGCACTTGGCTACGAGTATCGGATCGATGTTCTCGCGAATCAAACTGCGGCGACGGTGCCCATTCCACAACCTTCCCTGAAGACGATGTTCGAACGCATTTTCTGTTGACTCCTTTGGGCGGAAAAAAAGCCTCCTAATGCTCGCGGCTACTATCTGTCGCCACTACGCGGCTCACGATCAAAGACTAAAACGGCCACGAGTCACTGTTCTTTCGAGGCGACTCGCACAGATCCAACATGCCCTTCTGAACCCATTCCCAAGTCGCAAATCTTCGCTGCAAAAAAATTTGGAAATCTGCTCGACCCGATGAGGCGCATTCCGTTTAGATGCCGCATTTCAATGTGGAGGCGGAAACAAAGCCTTCAGATGTGGGTTGGGTGGTGAGTTCTGGACAACCACAATCACTTGAAGTCCGATTGTGGATTGGCACCAGATTTGTCACCCGATCATTCCCTGCTACGAGTTTTGAGAAGGGTATCAATTCCCAAATCGACAATCGAGGAATGGAACGGACCCTCTCAGTTACGAACATTGGAGAATCCAAAATGAAACGACACATTACTACTCTTTCCATCATCACGGGTCTTTTGTTTGTGACCACCGCCTCGGCGGACAACAATCTCAAGAAGGCATTGCTCGCCCAAGAAAAAAAAGTGATCGATGCGATCCAACGAAACGATCAAAAAACTTTGAAGGACATGCTCGGCCAACAACCGTTCAGCGTCAGCGCTGCTGGAACTCGCAGGACCGCACGGGAGGTGATGGAGGTCTTGAAAAACGTGAAGATGACGTCGTACAAGATCTCCGAAGTCGAAGCCGTCCCGGTTGGGAAGAATGGTGGCGTCCTCAGTTACAAGTACGTTTGGTCCGGCACTGAAAATGGAAGGAGTTACACGAACGCACCAGTACGGGCCACTTCGGTCTGGGAACAACGTAACGGAAAATGGATGTCCGTCTTCTATCAAGAAACGCCCATTCGGAAATGACCTCCTCGGGCTTTGAGATGATTGTCGGGTATCTTTTCAGTCAAAGAGAATAACCTGGTTTTCTTGGGAGCAGTGCCCTCTCCCAAGAAAGCCGCTTCGTCGGTGTTCCAACCACATCACAATAGACGAAAACGTGTTCTCTGATTGCCTCCGCGAATGGAAACGAAAGACATGCGTTCTTTCGCGGAGCGAAAGACGACACTCTCCGAACACCCCGCGAAAGACGACACTCCTCTGCTTCCGCTTCCAATTGCCGACATCACCCCTCGGCGAAACAGTCACTCGCACTACGCGCGAAAACTAAAACTCCAGAGGTGAGAGGGTCCTGTCCAATCCGCCATGCTGGTGGAGAACCTGCCGTCCGTCGTTTGACGTCGCTCATGGTTCTTCGACCAGCTTTTTTGTGTTACCAACGGCGGTTGGGGTCGTCCTTCTATCAATCCCACGTTCAAGGGCGAATTTGTTTTCTTTTTCAATCCATCTCAAAGAGAAGGAGTGTTTGTTGATGCTTTCACGATTTGTGACAAGTTTAGCGGTCCTTGCGGTCGCTCTCCCGGCAATCGCAGACGAACCCTCTTCGGAATTGGCTCCACCGGTCGCGATCAAAGCGAACGGCAAGCCGTTGAATGTCCAAGGGTATGGGCATTCGGCTCCCTTTGTCGCGGACTTCGATGGCGACGGGAAGAAAGATCTTCTGGTCGGTGTGTTCAAAGACGGCGCACTTCGTGTCTACCGAAATGTCGGTGGAAAAACTCCGAAATTTGACTCA
Organism: uncultured Alcaligenaceae bacterium; assembly: GCA_964474955.1. Classification (GTDB taxonomy): domain Bacteria; phylum Planctomycetota; class Planctomycetia; order Gemmatales; family Gemmataceae; genus CAYRFQ01. The sequence continues at coordinate 4,438 of CAYYUU010000232.1, forward strand.
TTCCAAATTTTCCGCGCCGGTGATGCTGCTGGAAAAGTTCCCGCTGGCTGATGTGTCGGCTTTACTCCACAGTTTGTGGATTTGACCGGTGATGGAAAAGCGGACCTGATTTCTGGATCGTGGCCTGGCCAAATTTTCGTGTTCAAGGGGCTCGGTAAGCAGAAGTTCGCCAAGCCCGAACCTATCGTCGGCAAAAACAAGAACCCCATCAAAATTTATGCGGCTTCGACCGTCTATGCGGTGGATTGGAATGCGGACAAGAAACTCGACCTGTTGATTGGCGACAAAGCTGGGCGAGTGCATTTCCTTCCCAACGAGGGGACGCAGAAAGAGCCGGCATTCGGGATACCCCAAGAATTGTCCGCCGGGGGCAATCCGATTCGTGTTGAGCGAGGGCTCTCGCATCCCGTGGCCGCGGACTGGGATAATGATGGCAAGCTCGACTTGATCGTCGGATGTGGCAATGGGGCTGTGTTGTTCTTCCACAATACTGGAACGACGAAAACCCCCAAGCTGGCTGCGGGGCGGACGTTACTGGCTGCTTCGAAACTTGCGTTCGGCAAAGCGAGTGACGGGTGCGGGGCGCGTGTCAAGATCTGCGTTCACGATTGGAACGGAGACGGCAAACTCGATTTGCTTCTCGGCGACATGTCCTACTACACTCCCAAAGTGACCGAGGAGGGGCGCAAAATCGCAGCCGAAGCCAAGACAAAGTTGGCCGCACTTCGAAAAGAAATGGCGAAATGCAGCGCCGAACGTCTGAAGCACATGGACTACAAGCAACCGCGTATCAAGGAGACGGAAGAACAAAAGACTGCTCGGCTGAAGAAGCTGAAGAAGGCTCAAGAGCGGATGCGTGTGTTGACCAAGGAACGTAGCAAAGTGTTCAAGCGTTATTACGAGTTGCTCACCCTTGAAAGGAAAGGCAACAAACTCACTGCCGAGCAACAGAAAGAACTTCGCACGAAAAAACTCGTTATGGACAAACTGAGCAAGAAGTATCAGGACTTCTTGAACAAGGAGTATGTCCCAGTTGCGCGAGTACCAATCGACGAAACGGCTGCGCAACGCGCGAAGCGTCTCAAACTCCTCGAAGCGGCTACAGCGAAAGTCCGAGCCCTCAGCTCCAAGCTGGGTGAACTGACCCGGATTGCCAACCAATACGAACGGCCGCAACTTGGTGGTTCGGTTTGGGTACTGCTCCGAAAATAAGGAGAGGTGTGAACCCTCCACGAAAGCCCTTTGTTCCAATGGAACAAAGGGCTTTTTTTTCCTGTCGCGGTGCATCGTTCTCTTTCGAACACATCATGGAATGATCTGTGATTTGAACTTATCATTGGCATTACGTTCGTTCGGGATGGGGCGGTGGAAGGTGCGAAGTTGCTGGCATTTGGAAGCAAGACAAAACAAAAACAAAACTACCAAAGCGTCGTCAAGCCGACGCAATCCAAAACACACCAACCCGAAGCGCAAGCGAGGAATCTGAAAATACCAAAGCGTCAGCTACGCTGCCGCAATCCAAAACTAAAACAAAAGCAAAGGAAGGGGCCCTTTCGCTTGGGCGGACGGATAAATTCGTGTCGGATTTGGGTTTTGGTTTTGAGCCGCACAGTGTTTGCTTCTGTGGGGCGATAGATCTTAGCCGTGGGGGTGAGCCCACGAATCGTGAGAACGCTTCCTCTGCCCCGTGGGCTCACCACGCCCACGGCTAAGATCTATCGCCGCTGCGCGGCTTCCAAACAAGACAATACAACGCGACACGTATTTATCCGACCGCCCAAGAGAAAGGCAACACTCAAAAAACAAACAACGGCACACGGAGTGTGCCTACTACTTTCCGAGAATCGAGCATGAAATACCCAACAGTGCAGAATTTCTATGATGGAAAATTCGTGAGTTTCTCCGGAGAACACGCCGACGTGGTGTCGCCCTTGGATGGCTCGGTGCTCTCGAATGTCCCGCTTTCAACAACCACAGAATTGAATGACGCCGTCAAAAGCGCTCGGCGGGCGTTTCCTGAATGGTCGCGAAAAACAGTCAAACAACGTGCGCAAGTTGCCTACGAATATCGTCAGTTGTTGCGGAAAAATCTCGATGAGATGGCAGCACTCATTCACGAAGAGAATGGCAAAAGTGTAGACGAGGCCAGAGCCGAAATCGTCCGGGCCATTGAGGTCGTTGAGTTCGCGTGTTCTTTACCGCAACTGGTGGCCGGTGAAGTCTTGGAAGTCAGTCCCGGCGTGGAGTGTCGAGATGAGCGGTTCCCGCTCGGAGTTGTTACTTCGATCACCCCGTTTAACTTTCCGGCAATGGTCCCACACTGGACCATTCCAATCGCCATCACGCTTGGCAACACTTTTATCTTCAAGCCTTCCGAAAAAGTTCCGCTCACGGCGACGCGCACAGCCGAGTTGCTTCGCGAAGCAGGACTGCCCCCTGGTGTGTTCAACGTTGTCCACGGGCAAAGGCAAGTTGTCGAGGCCATCTGCGATCATCCCGACATCAAGGCGGTGAGTTTTGTGGGCTCCACCAACGTAGCCAAGGCAGTTTATGTGCGTGCGACTGGCTCGCTCAAACGAGCCCTGGCGATGGGTGGAGCGAAGAACCACTTGATCGTTCTTCCCGATGCCAAGGTCGAGCCAACAGCGGAAAACGTGGTCGCTTCCATGGCGGGCTGTGCTGGACAACGCTGTATGGCTGCTGCTTCGATGGTCGCGGTGGGCAACGTTGATCCGGTGATCGAGCAAGTCTGTGAACAGGCGCGGCGCATGGTCCCGGGGAAAAATCTCGGCCCGGTTATCTCGGCGGAAGCGAAAAATCGGATCGAGCAGTACATCACCGAGGCCGAGCATGCCGGAGCGAGAATCTTGGTGGACGGTCGCGGTGTCGTGGTACCCGGCAGCGAGAACGGATTCTATGTCGGAGCCACCGTGATCGACAATGTGCATCCCGAGATGCGAATCGCCAAGGAAGAAGTGTTTGGGCCAGTCCTTGCCATCATTCGTGCGAAGTCCGTTGAGGAAGCCACCGCGATTGAAAACGCCTCGCCTTATGGAAATGCCGCCGCTGTTTACACGACCGATGGTCATTCCGCCCGCACTGTTTCGCAACAAGCCAGTGCCGGCATGATCGGTGTCAATATTGGTGTCCCAGTGCCACTTGAGCCGTTTGGGTTCGGCGGCTGGAACGAATCACGATTCGGTGTTGGCGACATCACTGGAAAAAGCTCGATTGAGTTTTGGACGCAGTCGAAAAAAGTGACAACACGCTGGGTGTGAATCGCCTGGCAAAGTTGATGTCAGGAGAATCCGAAATGAACACGCCAGCAAACTTGGGAGAGCTTGACGTGGGCTACGATGTTCCTGCGATACCGGGAATGTCCGAACACGAGATCCAAACACCCTGCCTTGTCCTCCACCTCGATGCGCTCGAACGTAATATCGAAAAGATGGGACAAGCGATGAATCGAATGGGTGTGCGTCACCGAGTGCATGCGAAGATGCATCGATCGGTGGACATTGCGAGATTACAGATATCACTGGGCGGGGCGTGCGGCGTTTGTTGTCAAAAGGTCGCCGAGGCCGAAGTATTCGCAAGGGCCGGAATCAAGGATATTTTGGTGACACATGAGATAAGAGATCTTGCCAAGATCGACCGCTTAGCTCTTCTTCCGAAATTCGGGGCAAGAACGATCGTTCTTGTTGATGATCTGGCGAATGTTCCGGACCTGTCCGCAGCAACACAGAAACATGGCACGACGCTCGAATGTCTTGTGGAAATTGACTGTGGCGCAAGCGTGTGCGGTGTGACAAGCATCCCCGAGGCCGTGGCGATTGCCAAGGCGATTGATGCGGCACGTGGCCTGAAGTTCTCTGGCATACAGGCGTATCAGGGCCGAGCACAGCATCTCCGTGAATACCAGGACCGCAAAGCTGTGATTGATGTGGCGGTGGCTCTTGTCAAGGACGTCGTGGAAGCGCTCAGACAGGAGGGACTGACGTGTGAGATCGTCGGCGGCGCTGGAACCGGCACGTATTATTTCGAGGGAACTTCGGGCGTTTACAACGAATTGCAAGCTGGCTCGTATGCCTTCATGGATAATGACTACGGTCCGAATTTGGACAAGGAAGGCAAACGGATCGACCAGGAGGAGTGGGAGAATGCTCTGTTTATTTTGACCACGGTAGTGAGCCATGCCAAACCGAACCTGGCGGTCTGCGACGCTGGATTGAAGGTGCAATCGATGGACAAAGGTTTGCCGGTTGTTTATCGTCGGCCTGAGTTGACCTATTTAGGAGCTGGTGACGAACATGGCATCATCGATGATCCGAATGGAGTGCTGAAAATCAACGAAAAGCTGCGGCTGGTTCCTGGTCATTGTGACCCGACTTGTAATGCTCACGACTGGTATGTAGGTGTTCGCAATGGCAAGGTGGAGGTGCTCTGGCCCGTCAGTGCTCGCGGCAAGTCGTTGTGACGGGAGGGTAAGAACGTTTTCGAATACCGGAGGCGGGACTCGAACCCGCACGACCCGAAGGTCAGGGGATTTTAAGTC
>CAYYUU010000233.1:0-8971 GCA_964474955.1 uncultured Alcaligenaceae bacterium
ACCCCTTGGCAATCATTGACAGGCTGTGGCCCAAATTCGAACTCGATCCCGAAAAAGAAAAACTTCTGTTCTCAAATTGAACTCAGTTTAGACCTCTGTCGTTGACCTCAACTAGTTTTTTGGATGCCAACGAGAGGAGAATTGGGATGCGTTCACATCGGAGTCTGTATGAACCACAGTTGCTCGGAGAAATTGGTTGGGACGTCGTCAACACGACAAGTGAGCGAGTCATTTTGCGGGCCGCCCTGGTCAACCGCTGCTTCGTCGAACGCAACCATTTCGTTCGCATCGATGATCCGGAAGGAGAACGCAGCGTCTTTCTCGCTCGCGTCATCTTCGGTCCCTTCTTCCACCGGTCCGGTTTGACGACCGTGGCCGGTCTCTTGGCAGGAGCCTCGATCGGTGGGTACTTGCTCGTGGAACTCGAGCATCGAGGGAGAACTGGGCGACGGCCGCGCTCGTGACGCGACCGTGTCCCGGCTCTCAGGTGTATTGGCTCACCACGAGCGAGGTCACCAAGTTGCAAGGTCTCGAAGGCGACATGCTTTTAGGGAACGTGGCCGGGCAAGACCACGTTCCGGGGGCATTGCAAAGCACCAATAAGGGCGTCTTGCCAAGGAACCTGGGGATCTTCGGGACAGTGGGGTCGGGCAAGTCAAACACAACCCAGGTTCTCATCGAGGAGTCTGCACGGGCCGGATAGGCCGTGATCGTGTTGGACGTCGAAGGCAAGGACACCGATACGGACTAGCCGACCGAGGAAGGGCATTTCTTTTCTCGATTGGCCATGTTCGATCGGCTTCCCGAAGGACTCGCCGACTTCGGAGTGTACTACCCCGTCTGTTGCCCAGGCGAGCACCCACCGGCCGCGCCGTTCGTCCTGCGGCTGGCCGATTTCGACACCCCCGTCATCGGCGAAATCTTACAAGTCACCATGGCCGAGCGCAATGCCCTGTTGGAGTGTGTGGAGCACCTCCAGAACAAAGCCAGGTTGCGAGTCGAAACCCGAGAGAATTCGGCCTTCGTCGCACTCCCGGACGCTTCGCCGAAGGCCTCGCTACCGTTCACCCTGCAATCACTTCGCGGGGGGACAATGGACCGCGGCCCGCGAAGTAGTGACTTTGTGGAGTACAAAGGGGCTCGCGGCGAAACTGGATTGGCTCGTGCAGGCCGAAGCCTTCGACCTGCCGAACGTGTCTTCCCTCGATCAGGTCAAGATGATGTCATCTGGCCGGATGAGCCTCATCGACGTCAGCGTCGCCAACGACATTAGGCCAAGTGGTTCTCGTGCTTGAAGGCCTCAGCAATTGTGTCAGCCGTTCGCGGCGAAATAGGGAAGGGCAATCATGACTCACCCAGGCGATGAACCCACGACCAAATTTCAACAAATCTACCGACAACTCGGTCTTTCCGAGACGTGAAACTCTCGGGGCGTTCGGGTCCGTGTACTCCACGCCAAGGCTTCGCCATCACCCCGATGAGATGCGAGGTTTGAACGACGATGACACGACGCGGGTTTCCAGACAGTCATTCGCTCGTCGGGTTGGGAAAAGATGCCAATTGCTGATTCCAAGCACCCAGAGGCAAACCCGAGGAACGCAGCGACTAGAAAATCCGTCTGGACATTCTTCGAGGAATTTGGCATAGACCGCTCCCTCACTCTCACAACAACGACCGCACTGCCTGGCGAGAGGACCCTCGTCGGGGCGTGCGCCGCAATGACCGAGTTCGTGTTGGATCGCCGGATTGACCAACAACGATGTTCGGTCCTGACATCGGTTTTCCGAGAGAACCGACGACGTCCGATTCGTGGGTTGTCATTCGGGGGAATTCTCATGCGCAATCACGTAGTCCTTGCCTTGGCCGCAGTGACTTTGGCCATCGTGCCGTCTGGATGGGTGCACGCCCAGAAAGGCGCGACGAGCGCCGCCGCAGCGAGTTCTCCGGGGTGGTTTGGGAGACTAAATCCGTTCTCGTGGGGCGGGACTCAGAAGACCAAGAAAAAGGCAAACGAGGCAACTCCGAAACCGAAGCCGGAACGCAATGAACTCACTCCGGAAATGCGTCGAGAAATGTTCGACGGAATCGTTGCCGAACGTGAACGAAAGGCGTGGGAACGACGCATTGCTTGTTGCAATAAAATCATCGAGATCGCCGACTACCTCGGCGATGCGAAACTTCGCCGACGGGCCGAGATGTTATCCCACAGGATTGATCGAATTTACAACAAACGCACCTCGAACATTCCGGTCGGTCCGCCGTTAAATCTCCCAGTCGAAAACACGTCGTTCAACTACACACTTCCGGAAGGAATGGATTCGTCAACCAGAGCGAACCGCCGGTAACAAGACATACGTTGTTGATCAGAAAAGGATGTCGACCAGATGAAATACTTTTTCACGCTGTTGCTCGCTGCCCCGTTGGTTTGTTCTGGGTGCGTTTGGAAGACCGGGGTCCTCGCCCCAAAAGAAAACCTTGCTCTGAAGGCCAGCCAAAGGGGGGCCATGCCGCCTATCCCACCTGCCATTCCGACGGAAGGCCCTGCGCCAACGAGCCGGAGCAATCAGTCGTCGAGGGAGTATGTCCGCGGGGGCACGCCGCGTCCTGAGCGAGGACCGGAGAATGGAACGGGACGCAGAACCCGATGGCGCGATCATGAGCCGCTTCGCCCGGAATCGATTACCAATTCCAATGTCCACGCAAGCATCGACGGCCTGGAAGCAGAGGTCGAACAGGCCGAGAACGGAGGTCGAAGTTCTGCTTCCAGAATGGGTGGACTCGGACTGCCCGTAGATCCCGGCCCGGTTACGGATACTCGTGGGTTGCGTCGTTAACGTTGCTAGGAGTTTGGTGCTCGTCCGTATTGCCGGTTTTGATTCTGCCGAGTCTACCTCGTGGTTCGCTTCGATGTGGTTTTTTCGAACCGGACGTGGGAATCGCGTACTCAAAACCCTCAAAACCTTGAGGTCAGGGGTTTTGAGCCTTTCGTGTGCGCATTTTCTACCATCCACTGGGACTACCACATTCCGAAAATGCCACCCGGACTCCCAAAACACGTACACAAAAAACACAAAAATCAGGGCGAGGCATTTTTGTGTTTTTTGTGTACGTGATTTCGACCTCCCACTGGAAAAACGACCTTCCGAAAATGCTCCCGCCAGGGTCAAAAAGTGTACGCAAAAAGCGCAAAAATCAAGGGGAGGCATTTTTGTGTTTTTTGTGTACGTGTTTTCGACCTTTGGCTCGAAAAAAACATCCACAGAACAAAGCTGATCGCCCCTGGTTCGTTGGGGCGTCGGAGAATTGCAAGGACCAAACAGGCAATGGTGTTCGTTTGGGTCATGGCACGCTCGCAACACTCATTTATCTCCCGTTCCGCGTGGCTTCGGACAATCAGTTAGCGCGTGCCTGAGGTTGCACATCCGCAGCTGCCACCGTCTCACTTCACTCCTACAATAAGAAACAACAACAACGTTAATCGAGTGACAGCGGCTCGTCTTGACGAGTCGTTCTCCGAATTTCCCACCTCAAGTGAATTCCCCATGACTACCCCAGAGACAATGCATCGTCAGTGCGTGGATTACTTTCGCGATCTCCAAGATAAAATTTGTGCGGCACTCGCCGAACTTGATGGCGAAAAACATTTCCACGAAGACTCCTGGGACCGCGAAGGCGGCGGTGGCGGACGGACTCGGGTGATGATCGACGGGCCGTTCCTGGAAAAAGGTGGTGTGAATTTCTCCGAGGTCTTTGGCGAGATGTCGGAGGAATTCGCGACGTCAGTTCCGGGCGAAGGGCGGAACTTTACGGCCACGGGCATTTCTCTTGTGTTGCATCCACGGAATCCGATGGTCCCCACTGTTCACGCCAATTTTCGCTTCTTGACGAAAGGCGAACAGGCCTGGTTCGGCGGTGGCGCGGACCTCACTCCGTATTACCCTTATCGCGAAGATGTCATCCACTTCCACAAAGTTTGGAAACGGGCGTGTGAAAACCACGCTCCTGTTGCCAACTATCAAAAGTTCAAGAACTGGTGCGACGAGTATTTCTTCTTGAAGCATCGTGACGAGCCCCGAGGCGTTGGCGGTATTTTCTTCGACTACTTACAAGGGGATCTCGACGCCCTCTTTGCGTTCGTGAAAGAAGCCGGAGATGCCTTTCTGGAAGGCTATCTCCCGATTGCCGAGCGACGCAAAGATGAACCATACACGGACGAACATCGGGCCTTCCAAGAATTTCGACGTGGGCGTTATGTCGAGTTCAATTTGATTTACGATAGGGGAACCGTCTTCGGGTTGAAGACCGGCGGACGGATCGAATCGATCTTGATGTCCCTTCCGCCTGTGGTCCGCTATCTCTATGACTATCACCCAGAACCAGGAACCCGCGAAGCTGAGTTGTATGAGTTTTTGAAACCGCGAGATTGGGCCGACCTGGCCTGAGTCGTGTTGATGATAAGGCCTGAATCAATTTTCCCGCTTCGCATAGTGTAGTTTGTTCGCTCCGGTGGCTTTCGGCTGCTTCGCAGCAAAAGCCACCTACGCTCAGTGTTTTTTGTTCGCTCCAGTGGCTTTCGGCTGCTTCGCAGCAAAAGCCACCTGTGCTCAAAGTCCCTTGCTCGCGCTTCGGGCTTGTGTAGGAATCCTTCGCTCGCGCTTCGGTTGGTGAAAGAATCCCTCGTTTGAAGGGTTGCGGGCCTTCGCGTATCGGAGTGTTAGACGCCCCGAACCAAGCTAACATCCTTGAGAAGTTCCCGTCCTCTCGTTGCCAACTCTCTCAGCCTTTCCTCATGATTCCTACTTCTGCACCCTTGTCTACCTTGCCCTACGCTGTTTTGGTCCTTAAGACAGTTAAATTGAGAGAGGCAAATCGTCTACTATGGAGCGCATCCTTCCCTCCTAACCTGTCGAGGTTCATATGTATCGAAGCATTTGTTTGAAAATGTTGGGCGCGGCGTGTTTTTTTTTGTTGGTGCTCAACAGTGGCTTGGCGTTGGCCCAACCAGCAACGAAGGATCCTGTCTGGGTCTACGCCTTTGACCTTTCTTGCCGGAAGTATGGCGAGACGGACTTCACCAAAGACACGAAGAAATTCGGCTTTGAAGTCTTCAAGGACATGAACAACGGCTTCGGCGTCTACATCAACCAAACGGGTGACATTGGAATTGCTCCCAATTTCGGCGTAACTCCTCCGGTCATGGACGCGAAAGCTCCGAAGTGGACTGTCGGACTCGACCTCAAAGCTCGCAAGGCTGGCGAGACAGAATTCAGCGAGAAGACAACGACGTATGGGCTCGAGGTCTTCTACGATAACGTGAGCAAAAACTGGGTGTACGTGTCACAAGAAGGACGCTTCGCCGTGGTTCCTGGCAAAGCTCCTGAGGGGGATACTCGGAAGGCTCCCGTTTGGTTGCACAGCGTGGACCTCAAGGTCCGAAAGGGAGGTAACGAATCTTGGGAGAAAGACAACGTCAAGGAGTACGGGATCGAAGTGTATCACGACCCGAATGCCGGCAATCTCGTTTACATCTGCCAGAACAGCTCCATTTCTGTCGTCCCGGTTTCTGGTAATCCCAAGGCCGGAGAGAAAAGTCCTTCCTGGCTCCACGGCCAAGACCAGAAATCCCGCAAGGCCAACGAGCCCGAATACACTCCCAAGACGCAAGTCCTCGGCGTTGAAATTTTCCGTGACAACAACAACGACAACTTGATACTACTGTCCGAAGCCGGAAGCATTGCCGTAGTTCCCGGCGCTGGCAAGGGCAAAGAAGCTCCAACCAAAGACCCCAAAGATGCCGTTTTCAAACACGGCTTGAACCTGCAATGTCGTCAAGCCGGTGAGCCCAACTTCACCGCCAAGACTGCCACGTTCGGCATTGAGGTGTTCGACGAAGTAAATCTTGGGCTCAAAATGTATGTGAGCCAAGACGGCAATATTGCTGCTGCCAAGTCATAAGTTACACGCCACGTCGAGTGGCTTTCAAAACTACGAAACCGGACATTCGTTTCTTCCTTGTATCCTGTGTTGCCTTCGGAGAAGGCACGCTCGGAAATGGGAAGAAACGGCTGTCCGGTTTTTTTGTTTGCTGGCTGGGCGAGATTCTCTCATCGAAAGAGATAAGAGACGAGAACCAGCGAAAGCGGCGTCGAGCCGACGCATTCCAAAACAAAACAAAACAAAGCTGGGCGTCTTTTTGCGGGGGGCGACCGGATAATAAGTGTCGCGTTTGTTCGTGTTTCGGAAGCCGCGCAGCGGCGATAGATCTTAGCCGTGGCCATTGGGCCACGGTATCGTGAGATCGCTCTTCTCGTCTTCCGTGGGCTCACGTCTAAGATCTGTCGCCGCTACGCGGCTCAGAACCGAACCGAAATGCGACACTTGTTCATCCCTCCGCCCAGCGAAAGACGACACCAAAAACAAAGACAACAATACCAAAGCAGCAACGGAACTATCGACCATACCAGGCGATGAGGCGTGAAATGTCTCCTTGTTTTCGGAGGATGCGCACGGCTCGTTTTCCCCATCGACGGCCCAAGATCGGATTCCATCCAAAATGGTCATCGATGATGCTGATGGCCTGAGTGAGGGAGTGGATATTTGGCTTTTCTTGAATTGCTCGACTCAGCCACAAACTCATGGGAAACGTCAGGGCAAGGGCTTCGAAACCGTCCCAGAACGGATACCGAAAATTGGTCGTGCCGAAGAACTGTAACGACTTGATTTTCACGAGGTAGTATCGTTCGAGAAGTTGCTCTTCTTCGGTCGTCAGCGTGTGCGTCGGCAACGCGAGGTCTTCGAACGTAACGTCGCGGATTAGAGTATTGAATTTGGGGACTTCTCCGTTGCCCAAAGCAAAGCGGCAATTGGCCATGAAAGTCGTCCATCTTCCGCGTTGGGCGGTTCCCCGGTACTCGCCTCGGTCCTTTCGCACGAATACCGAAAGTAACTGTCGAAACAACATCCGGCCCGGCCAACTCGGTGCGAGCACTTCCGATGGTTCTTCCAGAGTTTCGTCGGCCATGGCTTCGCCCATCACCTGCAAGAACTCCGAGAGCTTCGGCCCGGTGATTTCGTCGAACTTGGCGTCGCGGCAAATTTTCGCAAGGGCCAGGCACGCTCGAAGCCGACGTTCGAGTCGGTCCTCTTTCCGTTCGAGGAGTTTTTGGAGGGCTTTTGCGAATCGCCGCAAGTCCGCCCAATCAACTTGCGAGCCTTTCCGGAGCAGCGGCGGCTTCAGACCTTTGAGTTGTTCGGCATGGCGTTTTTCGAATTCGGCGACGGCGTTGGAAATGGCGTCCTTGTGTTGTTCGAGACCTGGGCCTTTGTTCTGGACCGCCGAGGGACACGCATACCGTATCCCTACACGCCAGTGGTCGCCCACGGGAATCAAGTCGAACGGAAAAAGACGGCACGCAAGAGGTTTCGCGTCGGCTCCGAATTTTTCGTGAATCCGGCAACGATTGTCGTCTTTCAAGAAGACACACCGACCATCCGGACGATGGTTGAGCGTATAGGAATTGGACCACCAACCACGGCGGATGAACAGCGGATACTGGCCCACTTCGCTGTCGTCGTGCCAGCCTTGGTCGACGATCCGCTTGCGTTCTTCCGCAGAGACGGCGACGTCGTATTCTCGGCAACAATGAGTACAACTATGGCAATCCCAATTTTGTATCAACGGGAGCTGTCGGAGCGGCATGGTCATGAGGAGAATCTTTGAATAGTTCGGAAGGATAGAATAGTACCGGAGGTCGAATCCTTGTTATTCTACACATGGAACTCAATCGGTGAGATTCGGACACTTGGAATCGGGTCCCTATAATACCCGAACTTTCGTTCCATTTCTCGTCAACTGCCCCAAAACCACAGTCTTGTCATCAAGGAAAGCTCCATGATTCTCAACAGGATGACTGCCCTCCGTCTTGCCGTCGCGGTGGGTTGCTTAGCGGTGTGTTTGGCGTCGAGCAATGCCCGCGCGCAATCGAAGAAACAAGAGAAAGTGACGGAGAAAGAAACCCCCGAAATGAAGGCGGTCCGCAAAGTCTCGTCTTCGTTCGTCGAAGCGTTCAACAAGGGAGACGCCAAAACGATCAAGGGTCTGTTGACCGAAGGCGGCAAGTACGTCAACAACGAAGGTGAAAGCCTTGTCGGACGTGACGCCGTCGTCAACGCCTTCTCCGAATATTTCAAAAAGAAAGAAAAACGGAGCCTTTCGCTCAAGAGTGAATCGGTTTATTTTCTGTCGAAAAATACTGCCGTCGAAAAAGGGGTCCTGAAGTCCAAGCACAGCAAATCGCCTCGCGAGGTCTTGACGCGGTGTAGTGTTCTGCACGTTCGGGAAGATGGCAAATGGCGCATAGCCCTCGTCCGAGAATGGGAAGAGGTCATTCCGCAAGCAAAGCTCGAAGCCCTCGCGTGGCTGGAGGGTTCCTGGAAGGCCAAGACGAAAGACACCGAGTTGTCACTAACGTTCCGTTGGAACAAGACGAAGACGTTTCTCTATGGAGAATTTTCTCTGCAAGAAGGGAAAAAGAAAGTCATCACTGGCAAGCAAATCATTGGGCGAGATCCGGTCGAAGATGTCATCCGGGCCTGGTCGTTCATGTCTGATGGTAGTTATGGACACGGCGTCTGGACACTCGAAGAAAAACGTTGGGTCGCGGAATCGGCTTCGCGGCTGGCCGACGGTCGCGAAGCTTCGGCTGTCAACATCTATGTGCCGATCTCCAAGGATGCGTTCTCGTGGCACTCGATTGAACGCTACGTGGGCGAAGAACTTCTTCCCGACACGACGCCCATCAAAATTCGACGAGTCAAGAAGTAACTTGCCAGGGGACAGACTAGTTTTTGAGTGATCGGATTTGGGAAAGTTGCCTTTCGCCCCGCGAAAAGTTTTGTCCTTTGGGATCTTTTCGGACGCAGGCGAAGCCTGCAAAGCAAAGTGCCTGCACGCAAGAAAAGCAACTTTCTT
>CAYYUU010000234.1:0-8963 GCA_964474955.1 uncultured Alcaligenaceae bacterium
CCGAAGACTTCCTCGTGGCCATGCTCAGCGGACTCGAGGAGGAAGTCGGCGATGCGGCGGGCGAGATCATGTACAAGTGCGGGTACGAGTGGGGCGTCGAGGACATGAAGTCGTTTAGTCCCAAGGTCCAGGCTGAGTTCAACAAGGCCATGAGCAAGATGAGCACGGGTACCCTCATGGAGACCTGGTGGTGGCCCCTCCAGATCGAAGGCTGGGGTGGCTGGCACTACGACTTCCGACAGGGCAAGCAAGGGCTCATCTTCATCGACGTCTACGAGTCTGCCATGGCCCAATCGTTGGGCGACATCGGCAAGGTCGTTTGTTACTTCTACGCGGGCCTCTTCGCGGCGTTCTTCACGGCACTCGCGAACCGGTCGTTGGCGTGCATAGAGATCCAGTGTTACTCGATGGGTGAGGACTACTGTAAGTTCCTCATCTCAACATCCAAACGAGTCAACGCCGCGGCCTTTTGGCGCAACGAAGGGGCCACGTCCAAGGACATCATGAAGAAGCTCAAAGAAGCCTAAACGAAGACCGCGAGGAGACGAACGTCATGGTGAATAATCGAATATCCGACAACCTCAACGGCCTTCCCGAGACGAACGATATTCAATCCTTGTTGTCCGGCTTGAACGGGGCTACCTCGTCCCAGCAAACGACCCTGAATTCTCCCGGACAGGTCAATCGGCTCAACGACCTGGCCACGATGTCCCTCCAGAAATTTTTCGGAGAGGTGAACTGGAAAAACCTACAGCAATCGGAACCAGAGATGGCACTTGGTGTGGCCATCGAGACATTCTCCCCGATCGGGGAGAACGTCAGCCACCTGACCGTCGGAGAGTTCCTGGGACACGTAAACTGGAGAAACGTTCCAAGAACCCATGGGGGACAACCCAAGGCCGCGAACGACCCGTTCGAGAAACCAAACGAGGCGTCTGTCGAAAGCATTTTCGGCGGAATACAGTGGGACTGAAAGACAAGACAACTAACGTAACTCAAGTAACTTCACTCGGCTACAGGAGAAAGTTCCAATGGCATCAGCATTCGCACGAATTTTCGACAACATGAATGGCGGTCGGTATCCGGAACCCCAGGAAGAGCAAGAGTTGGTCCAATACGTCAACTCGCTCCCGAAACGGTTGGAGTGCGCCCGAAGTGTTCAAACCCAGGAAGAGAAGATACTCACGAAGACCATCACCGAACTTGCCCCCCGGTACCCACAGTTTGAGCACACCCGATCGGAGGCATGGGAGAAGACCATGCGGGACCTCCAATACGTCTTGCGGTACAACGTCCAGGGCATGCTCAGTGACGACATCGAGTACGCCGGCGAGAACTTGCTCTATTGGCTCCGGACGATCTTGACGTCCAACGGCATGACGGGCGGGTTCCTGGAAGACGTGGCCTCGCACCTCCGCAAGGCCGTCGAGGAACACATCTCGGGAGAGGCTTTCGTCCTAATCGAGCCACACCTGACGAAGACCGTCGAGATCCTTCGTGGGGCCGAAGAACCAGTACTGGTATAATCTCGGCCATCGCCATTCGACGCGACGACCCAAGAACACAGGAGACAATGACCATGACGACCACCGCTCCCACGACCAATGGGAAGCTTGCCCACCCCAATCGGAGTAATTACTTCGCGGAAGGAAAGTACGCGAAGACCAACCCCCAAACGGGTGTCACCCGGACCCCAGGTGGGACACGACTCGTGGCCCTGTCCGACGATTTCCTCCGCGGCCTCCAACGCGCCGTTGCGGACGAATGTGGACCCGCCGCGACTACGGTCTTCTACACCTGCGGCCAACGTTGGGGAGAGCTGTTCGCCAAACGAATGGAGAAGGAACTCAGCGACTACTACGGCCAATCGTTGTCGACTTTTTCCGTTCCCATGTTCGAGGCCACACTCGTGGAACTATTCTCCCACCACGGATGGGGAAGGCTCAAATTTGACATGTCCCGGCACCACCAAGGGTTGATCATCGCGACCCTTGGGAACGGCATGGTGGCCGAACTGTTTACTCCCGAAGAAGTGTCCGAAGACGCCCTGTTGGCAGGCATCATGGCTGGCTTTTTCCGTTACCTCAGTGGCCAAGATCTGATGTGCGTCCAGACCCAGTTCGAGAACCGAGGAGCACCCAACAGCCAGTTCGTGATCGGCCTCTCGTCCCGGCTCAGTGGTGTCGGTCCTTGGGTCGACAACGGACGAACTCACGAAGAAATTCTCGACGAACTGAGCGAAGTCCGTGCCAGCGAGTAATGAATTCGAGGTGACTCCGGGCCAAGGTTGCGTGGGGTCACCTGTTGAATTCCAGGGACAGTCGGTCGACGTCGAGTGTGGAGAGAGAAGGAGATGCTGATGGACACAACAAGTGGTTCGGAGTCAACGACTTCGTTCCCAGGACTCGTCCCGGACCCACGGCTTTTGGAGGCGGTCGGCCACGCCGTCGAACGTGACCTTGGGAATCGTTAAGACGTGTTGGATTTTCTTGGGCAAGGTGCCTACGCCACAGTATGGAAGGCACTCGACCGAGTCACCGAAGAATTCGTCGCCGTCAAGCGGTTCGAACCGGCCCGCCAAAAGGTCCATGACTTCTATCGGGAACTCCGCGCGATGTTTCGGTTTCGGCACGCACGAATCGTCCAGATCATCAATCTGCTCGAAGTCTCCTCCGGAGCACGATATTTGATCCTGGAGTATTGTGGCGGCGGGAACTTGCGCCAAGGACTTCGGCGGATGCGAAAGAACGGGTGGCGCTGCTGCCCGGAAGAACTCGGGGTGCTGACGCGACAGCTCTGCGAAGGCCTTGCCGTAGCGCATGAAGTGGGATTAGTCCATCGTGACTTAAAACCCGAGAATGTCCTCTTCGAAAGGACGATCTCAACGTTCAGAGAGTCGGTCGAGGTCAAACTCGCGGACTTTGGCCTTGCTCGAGTCCTCCGCCCTCCCGAAGAGGATGCCCTCGGAGGTCCTCTCCAAGGGCTTTCCGGTTCTCCAGGGTACATGGCGCCCGAACAATTCTTGGGCGAGTACTCACCCAAGAGTGACCTCTATGCGTTGGGTACGATCCTTTACGAGACATGGCACCAGAAGCCATTATTCGAAGGGACGCCCGAAGAACTAGTACGCCAGCACCTCCGGGAGCCCCCACGATTTGGAACCAACTTGCCGACCTTCTGGCAACAATTGCTTGCAAAACTACTGAGCAAACGTTCTGAACATCGACCAACGGCGGTCGAGGTGTTGGACCAACTGACACACATGCCAACAGACGGACGGTCGCCCCGGGTGGCGCGACCACCTCATTCGCAGTGGACCAACCTCCCGAAGTCAAGCGTGCTGCTGTTCGCACAACCCGAACAACCTTCTGGAGGCACGCTGTGGCACGTCATCTCGGCTCGGGGGGTAACACCCCTGACGACAGACTTGGATCACCCACCCCTGGATCTCCCGAACGTCAGGGAGGTCACGTCGTTGCCCGACGGCAGGCTGCTCGTTGTCCAGCAACAACAAGTTCTCGTCGGTCCCAATGTCCACAATCTCGTTCCGATATTTCCCAAAGAGCGCTCCGTGGACACGGCGACCCTATTTCAGGCGGAGAAGGGTTCGGGCCGTCTGGCCACCATGTCGGGAGAAGAACTCGCGTTGTGGGATTTGGGACCCGCGGAACCCCATGAGCATGGATCCGCCTTTGGAGTCGAAGAACCGAGACGGGTATGGCATCGAGTCGTCCGCATCAGTGGATTAACGCCTTTCGTGTGTCACCTCAATGACGGACGAATCGTTTGTGCCGAAGGTCCCATCACCCCACGGTTGGTGATGTGGGGACTCGATGGTTCCTTGGACACTATCATTCCCCTTCCTGGACTGTGTTGGCAACTGGGCCGGTGGGGACCAAATCGGCTCTACGTCAACGTCGTTTCTGCCGACCACTTTCAAGTTTATGACATAGACTTGGACAAAGGGAACATAATCCCTTTGTCCGCCGGACGAGACGTCGCGTCGCTCGCGACATGCCCGGCGCCAGAGGAAGCACTCTACGGCATACACGTCGATGGTCGTGTAGTGGCTTGGAGCACACGTGGAGAACACCGGTCAGTCCTCTCCTTTCCTGGTGGGGGACGCCGATATCACCAACTTGCCACAGACGGACATCAAGTCGGGGCGTTGGCTCGAGAACAAGATGCGTGTTGTGTCCTGTTCCGTCCTTTGCATTCAGGAGAAATTGAGTCATGCTGAGGCACACCATCGACAGTCACTTACTTGAGGCCGAGAGACAAAGACTGCGGGGGAACCTTCGTAAGCTAAGTAACCTTCGCCAGCCACCGAACCCAGTCTCCAGACCGAGAACGAACATGGCCGGCGACCTCCCTGGGATCACGGAGGAAGATCTGAGGAACGAACGGAATGGGCTCCGCACAGCCCTCGAAGGGCTCGTGTCCCTTCAAGAGCGTCAAGAGTCCAAAATCCCGTCCAATCTCCTTCCAGTGGATTTCTTCGAGCAGAGCGACGACGAACAACAATGTCGACCGCTTCCGTTCACCGAATCAGGGGTGTCGGTGGATTTGTTCCAAAGCGTGTTTGGCGTCGGAGGGCCGAATCTTGAGACACCCGCTGCGGAGCCCCAGCCGAACTCCCCGCAGAACAGAGTGATCCGAGAAGAGCCCGCATACCCCGAGAGAAACCAGGCCGAAAGCGGACGACCTCGTCAACGTCTGCCTGTTTCAACGAACTCGAACGAAGAGATGGAGTTCCTTCTCGAAACGGACATTGCCAAGAGTACCCCTTCGGGAAAGAGTGAGGCGGGAGAAGACCAGAGTTTCAGAACGATCCAAGACGTGTTCGATTGGTACAAGTGGGAGTAACGGAAAAAGAATCATGACACCATACAAAGTTGCCCTCGGGAGCCATAAGGGAGGAACAGGTCGGACCACCTCGGCCCTCGCTTTAGCATGGCATCTTGGACGCCAAGGGTACGACGTGACTTTGGTGGATACGGACCTCATGCGAGCTGCCGTCCGGGTGGCGATGTTGCCGCAGGGATACTGCCCTTGGCCGGGAGTGACGGTCTTGGGAGGGGTCCCAGATTGGGACGCCCTGCATGGGGACTTCGTGGTCGTCGACGGGCCAGCCCTTGTGGGGGACACTCGCCATCATATTTTGCCACACATGGATGGCATCATCCTGACGTGCTTGGCCGAGGTTTTGTCAATCCGGACTCTTCCAATGGCGACCGAAGCCCTCCGTTCTGGCAGCAGTTCTCACGCCCACCCATCGCTCGTGGGCGTCCTACTGACGTCATTCGACGAGTCGGACCCACTCCAACAATGGGTCCTCCAAGAGTTCCGACAACTCCATCCAGAACTTCTTTGCGAACTTCCGATTCCCTTCCAAACCGAGATGGCCGAGTGGCCCATGTACCCGGGTACGGATGTCCCGCATGGACCAAGCCGGGATGGTTATGCCAGCCTCGCGGAGGTTGTGCGAAATCTTGGATCTCGATCGGCCGCCGACACATTTGCCGAAGGAGCCAAGTCGTGGTAAAGAGATTGTTGATTGCAAGCCAAAAAGGTGGGGTCGGGAAGACCACCACGGCCATCCATCTTTCGGCCAGCGCGAGTGAAATGGGAAAGCGAGTGTTGCTCATCGACGCCGACCCCGTCGGAAGCATTATGGCCTACTTGACGTTGGACCAAGTTCAGCAGAACGCTTCCCCGTTCCGGATGACTCAGGGGGCGAGATATTGGCGAGATGCCGTCCCCAGAGTCGACGCCCTCATCCCGCACCAAAGTGCCGGCAAGATCGACTTGCCAAGCCCAAGCGAACTCGATGGGTATGACCTCGTCGTCGTCGATTCACCGCCTTTCTTCGAAGATCGGATGGGCGACCTCTTGGCGTTCTGCTCGGAGTGGGTCCTCGTCCTTCGTGGGGAGGCGATGTCCTATCGAACACTCCCTGACTTTCTCGAGCGCGTCCAAAACCACCAACACGCATACCCCCAACTTCACTTTCGCGGAATCCTACTGACGTGTTCGCGGAACACCGACCTCGCGGCACGTTGGGAACGGATGATCCGGGAGGTCGTTCCCGATCACGTTCTACCCATGACGATCCCCTACGACCAAAGAGTCCACGAAGCAACGTGTGCGGCCAAACCTCTTGGCCATTTAGCCCCCGATTCTCCTGCCAACCTTCGATACAGGGAGCTTTATCTAATGCTGCAACCGAACCCCGCCACGCAACCTGGACGTCAACCGAATTCCAATTCCCAACCGACCCTCGCGGCCCCGGGAAGGGCCAATGGCGTCCACGCGACCCCAGACAACATGCCCTTCGGTGAGGAACTAGGCGTGGACGACCTCTCGTTCTCCGATCGATTTGCCCCTCCTGAAGAAATTCGCCCCTATGACGAAAATGGGACGTTATGGCGTCGTCTCCGGCACCTCCCTAAGACCATTCGCGAGCGACTCCAATTCATTTTCCCGGTTCCAAAATCGGACCCGACTCCTGCCGAATCCATGCCACCATCGCTTCCGGATTATTCGGGAATGTTCGATCCAGAACCCAACTTGGTCCTCCCGGAGTCGTTCACGCCACCGCAGGAAATTCATGCAGCCAACGGCGTCTCGGTCTGGACGAAATGCCGACACTTGGTCTCCGCCACTTCGAAAGGCCTTGGCCACTGGAAGGGCCTGTCCTGGGAACAGATGACCGCGATTGCCGTAGGGCTTGTCGTGGGACTGCTGATTTGGTGGTTGTTCTAGATGACAAGAGTGGCTTTTGCAAGGTGACTCAGGTGTGGGAGAACAGCAGATGGAAAGTGTGGCGGAATGGACAAGGGCCGACCTGATGACTGCCCTGGCGGATTGGGACCTGGCCCGAGACCAACGACCTGGAGAGGACATTGGGTTGACGGACCGGACGACGCAAGGGCACTCTGTTTCGACTTGGGAGCAGTGGACCGATCCCGACCGTAAGCTGACCGTCCAGTGGGGGATGTTCTCGAACGAGGAAATGGAGGGAACGATGGTTGGCATCTACCCCACGACAAGCCCAGAGAAACTTCCGGTGTTCGTGGCCGAGTGGCTGACCACTCCGAATGACTTACCACTCGTCCTTTTGGACGTCCAAATTGCCGGACCTTACCCTGTTCTGCGAGACGAACTAGGCTACGTCCTCGGCCCCGTGGGAACCCACTGGCAAACGACCTTTCCGAGGAAGGAAGCCATTCCCATCGGGTTCGAACAAATCGCCGAGGCGTGGGGAGTGCTCAGTTCCGCTTCTAGCCAAGACCACTTTTCGATCCGTCGGATGTTTCGCGAGTACCTGGTCGTTACCCTCGAAACGTTCTACATTCCGCAACTTCCCCACACCCAGGGCGGCCCCGACCATGCAAATGTCCGTCGCTACAAAGAGCATTACTGGGCCGTCTCCCCTTGGCGATTAACCCGACAGAATGGGGACGCACAAGCCGAGCCCGAAATGACCACGAAAATGTAGTGCATTTCGCCGAATCATTCATTCGGTGTTGCCGAACGTTGTTGTCAACTTGGATCGTTGATGAGTCGAGCGTTTCTGGAGTTTGGGAAACTCCTGGTTTCTTGTTCGTTATTTGGGGCACATGTACCATGACCGAAACTTCCACGATTCCTACAGCCTCCGACCTCCAACATTTGCCTCGGTGGGCCAAGCTCGCCTTTGCCGTTCGGTGCGTCAGGCTTGTCCAATCGATCGTTGAGCATGAATGGCCATCCGCACCTGAGAAGTACATGGAGGCGTGGTGGGGGGCTCTTAGCGTAGCTGAAGCAATAGCCACGGATGGTGGTCAGAGCCAAAGTTACGCAGCCAACGCCGGCAATGCTGCGAAGGCGTTTTACGCTGCCAAGGCCGCAGCTCACGCTAGCAAGAAGGCCACCAATCGAGACGGCCTCTTCCACGCCATGATGGCCGGGGCGTATTCTGCCAAAGCAGCGGCTCATTACGCCCAAGAAGCCCAAGACATCTCCGCCGTCGTGCAATCCGCATACAAAGCGGCAGTTGCGTATTCTTTGGGGGAAAAGTTTTCCCAAACAATTTGGCAGGATTACCAGACACTGCACGATGCCACGCAAGCCGAGGAGTGGAGCAACAACACGCCAGTTTCCCAAGCGATTTTCCGAAATCGGTTTTGATAAGATTGAGTGTCGCCGGAAGCCAGAGAATCACTTCGAGGCGTGGTTTTGGTCCGTTGGGTAGTTGACATGCGGGGGACGCTACCAGCACGATTGCAGGGGAGACGGGGGTAAATCCGTCGGGCTCTCAGTGAGAAGCAGGATCTGAGCTTCCTCGCTAGTAGGGTCCCATACACTTCGGACAACTATTCCAGTATCCATTGTCAGTGAGACCGAAGCAATCTGCCCAGACGTTCTGGTCCGTGTGGTCGCCGTGCTTTTTTCGGCACACTGTTCATTCTCGTTACTGCCTTAAACGATTACGACTCGGTTCGTCAGCCGACGACAACCACGACGCGTCCGAGTTCGCAGCGTACTTCTCGAAATCGGCAAAAAAGCGACCATCCCTCTTTCCGAGCCAGTTCCTCATGGTCCACGTCCATCGCATCTCCATTCAGAACAATCCCCGGAATGTCATCCGTGGCTGATCGGCAAAGGCCCAGAAGATACGTTTTCAAGACCGTCACGGGAAGTCCGCCGAATGCTTTTATCTTCGTGAGTTTAGCGCGGACCTTGCCATCGACCACGATCGGTTCCCACACGGTCTCGAATTTCACCGAGATGAACGCTTTGTATTTGCCTTTGATGATGACGCCGCCTTGACGGACTTCTACAGTGACGTCTTTGATTGGATGTTTGTCTCGCAAATATTTTTTGGGGAGGTTGTTCAGATCCGATTCGGTGATGTGAGCCACGAGGGTTTGAATTTCCATAATTGTGAATTCCGTAGGCCGCCGTCGAGTTCTTTCGTC
>CAYYUU010000235.1:0-5519 GCA_964474955.1 uncultured Alcaligenaceae bacterium
GGTGCTCATTCCGTGAGCGTTGATGTGGTCGAGTTGATCGGGCGTGACGTTCGCGTCGCGCAGAGCGTTCTGAATGACTCGGGCAATACCTTCGCCGTTTTTCTTGCGATCAAACCCGGAACCGAACCCGATCACTTCGGCATAGATTTTGGCGCCGCGTTTCTGGGCGTGCTGGAGGTCTTCCAGGGCCAGGACCGTGGCCCCTTCGCCGACCACGAGTCCGTCGCGTGAGCGTTCGAACGGTCGGCTAGCTTTTTCGGGGGCCTCATTTCGTTTCGATAGTTCGCCAAAGAGACACTGGCGAACCCAGCTCAACGGATTCAACTTGCTGTCCGCGCCGCCCACCAGAAAGATGTCGGCTTGGTCCCGCAGGAGGACTCGGTAGGCCTCCCCAAAGGCGAGCAGACTCGCCACGTCGCTTTCGGTGATCGTGTTGTTCGGTCCCTGGGCATTGTGCAAGATCGAGACGTGGCAAGCGAGCATGTTGGGCAGATACTTGAGCATCCACAACGGAGGGATTTGGCTCATGCCCTCGGCTCCCCATTTTTCGAGGTCCACCATGCCCGGTTGGCAGTTGGCACAAAGGTTCGCGGCACCAGCAAGTTCGTCCAGGTCGGTGGCCATCAATCCGGCACCAAACTCGACGCCGAATCGGGTCGAGTCGATGGCTTTGGTGTCGAGGTTCGCGTCGTCGATGGCAAGTTGTGCCGCCGCCGTGGCCATTTGAATTGCCCGAGCCATGACGCGAAGAGCTTTTTTCGCGTCCCGCGTTTGCATGTATATCTTCCCGTTGAAGTCGGGAATTTCGGCAGCGATCGTGGTGGGCAGGACCGAGGCGTCGAACAGTTGAATGGGATGGACCCCGCTCGTGCCCTCACGCATGGCATTCCAAACGTTGTCCAACGCAGACCCGAGAGGGTTGATCATCCCGAGCCCGGTGATGACGACCCTTCGCGTGGACGCCCCACTTGCTGAGTTGAACGGTTTCTTGTTTGGGTCCATGGTACGTATCCTCCAGGGGAAGTATCATCCCGTTATTGGGCTGTCCCTTGGTCTTTGGGCGATGTCATCTGATTGGCTTTCTCGGCTTGAAGGCGAGCGAGTCCCAACAGATTCTTCAGCTCTCCGGTGAAAACGAAGTTCTCGTCGCCAAACACTTTTTGGGACATGGATTGATCGAGGTGGGCAAAGAAAATCTCGGCCTCTCCGATCGTTTCTTCCCTGATAGAATTGTCGTCGGTGTCCGGGTGTTCGACCTTGACGACGCCACGAACGGATGCCCCTTCGTCGCGTAACACCAACAGTTCGACTTCGTAGATCAAACGCTCTCCGGCGATCACTTCTCGTCGGAACTTGGCCGAATTAATCTTCGCCAGCACGACCTTCTCCTGAAAGCCGTTGGCTTCTCCGACGAGAATGCCTCCGGTCTGGGCAAGGCCCTCCAGCATCAAACTTGCAGGCATGACCGGAAAGCCCGGGAAATGTTCGGCGTAATGGTCCTCGGCCAACGTCAAGTTCTTGACCGCACGGGCCGATTTCTTGGATTCGAAGTCCAGAAAGTTATCAATCCAGATCCAACGCATGAATCCTTCGCTATCCTGTCTGGAGATGTCCGGAGTACGTTCGCGAGCGAAACCACACGAAGCCAGAACGCGGAACTACGGAACCCGAACTTGAATGTGGTGTGTTAAGGAGGGTGTGACAAGCGTGCGTGCAGACACACCCTACACACTTACATACATCTTCGTGTCCCAATTTGGAACGTCGCTCAGTTTGCTCCGGCGTTGACTTTGCCTTCGATATAGCGAGTGATCATCTCGACGGTGAACAGGTCGCTGATGTTGTTCACTTGCGGGTCTTGCTCGAAATCAGTGAGGTCGGCAAACGGCATTCGAGCGCGGAGTTCGCTGATGCCTTTTTCAGTGACCTTGCCGTCCTGAACGAAATCGGGGTCGCCCTGGAAGATCGACTCGGGGAACAACTCGCCCCGCGGAATCTTGATGCCGAATTCCCGCTCGAGGCGAAAGACGATGTCCAAAAAGTCAATCGACTCGGCCCCAAGGTCGCCCTGGAGCGTGGCCTTGAGGGTAACCTCGTCTTCGTCGACGTTCAAGGCTTCCACAAGAGTTGCAGAAACCTTGTCGAAAATTTCAGTCTGCTCTGCCATCGGACATCTCCTGTTCGTTCAG
Source organism: uncultured Alcaligenaceae bacterium (assembly GCA_964474955.1). Classification (GTDB taxonomy): domain Bacteria; phylum Planctomycetota; class Planctomycetia; order Gemmatales; family Gemmataceae; genus CAYRFQ01. The sequence continues at coordinate 2,190 of CAYYUU010000235.1, forward strand.
ATTAACACGAATCCAAGGATTAAATGTTTGGTTCCCTAAGTATTGCGTTCGTTAGTCGCCTGGTTCCCAGGTCTTTTCGAGTTCAGTCGGCGGCAGCTCCGAGACTCAAGCCTCCATCCACGGTGAAGACCTGGCCGGTAATGTAGGCGGCATCTTCGCTGGCCAAAAAAACTGCCACCTTGGCGATGTCTTCGGGCTGTCCCAGCCGCTTCATCGGGATCATTTTTTTAATGATGTCGCCGGCCATACTTCGGACGGCTTCGCTCATGTCGGTCTCGATGAATCCGGGCGCAATGGCGTTCACCGTCACGCCACGCTTGGCAACTTCGGTGGCCAAGGCCCGGGTGAACGAGTTGATCGCTCCCTTGCTGGCCGAATAATTCGTCTGGCCACGGTTGACGTGGTCGGCTGCGACGCTCGACACATTGATGATCCGACCTTTCCTCGCTCGCACCATCGAAAACGCCACGGCCCGGCAAAAGTGGAAGACTCCTCCGAGGTTTGTTTGAATGACGTCGTTCCAATCTGCCGACTCCATCGTCACGAACAGCCCGTCGCGAATGATCCCCGCGTTGTTCACGAGGATGTTGATTTTTCCCAGTTCTTCTTCGACTCGAGCCACGCACTTCTGAGCGTCTTCTTCTTTGGCGACGTCGGCCTGTACGGCCAGGGCAACTCCCCCGTCTACGGTGATCTCTTGGGCCAGTGCGTCGGCAGCGTCTTTGCTTCCGCGATAAACGAATGCAACTTTCGCGCCTTCCGCGGCAAGAGCCTTGACTATGGCTTTGCCAATTCCTCGGCTGCCGCCGGTAACTAGGGCAACTTGGTCCTTGAGTCGCATGGCTCAGTGTCCTTTGAGGGTCTTGGTGTCTTCTCGGTGCTCGCGTCAGGTCCCCGGAGGCGAAGGCACTTCTCCCTGCAAGATGGGGAGTTGGCCGCGGAGATGATTGATAATCCGCTCGTCAATCTGTTTCAATGCGGGATTACTGTCACCCAAGTTGTAGCGGATGAGCGTGAGTTTCGCCGAGACCGTCGTCGTTCCGTCCGCTTGTCCCTTGCCCTTGAAGGTGGCAAGTTCTCCGGCATCCCCAGCCTGGAGGTCTAGCACTTCACACGTCGCCGTCATGGTTTTGCCGGGCTGCATGAAGTTTCCGTATTTGACCGACTTCGCCTCCCGGAGGGCAATCACACTGTATCGAAAGTCTTCCGTGATCCGCAGTAACCAAGAGCAGGCCTCCACCAACGTTTGCAACATCAAGACGCCTGGCATGACCGGGAAGGTGGGAAAATGATCCGCCAGATACTCTTCGCCGAGCGTCAACTGTTTGGTGATGCGAATTTGCACACCCGGTTCCACGGATGAAATTCTGTCAATCAGATGAAATCGCATTGTTCCCGCATCCGTTGCGTTATATTTCGTCGAGCCATCTTGTCGCGAACGTTTAAACGATCAAATTGAGAAGTATACTGGCCACAGCAGACCCAGGCAAGATAGAACAACTTACCGTCTTTCTCGACTGGTGCGACCGAACTTATCGGCAAAATCGACACAAACGTTTTCAATTCGGTGGAAAGTTTCCTTGCCCTTCACCCCACCAATTATTTCCCAAGTGTTGATGGTTTCGCAATAACGAACAAGTGGGCGCTCAAGGTAATTTACTGAATTTAGATAGACTGTACGGGCAAATTCGTGTTTTTTGTGCAAATCCTCTGCCCGGCTCAACTGGCGTGAGCCGATGCGTTTCTTGCTTTCTCGAAGGTGCGCGAACTCAGGTAGGCTTGCAAAGTCCTTGAGGTGGTGTAACAAAACTCGACAAAAGGAACAACCCAACATCAACAATGGTAGGCAAGTGAGTGCTGAATGAGCGGTCTTGGAGCGTCCGAATCTCAGGCGGCGAGTTGTCGAGAGGACCGACGAGCAACCCGCCAGCGTGGATCCAAAGGGAATTCGGGGGCATTCAGCTGTAGAGTCCTTAGCTCGGCAGTTCCGTTAGGACTCCTGTTACGCGGTTTCCCGTACGCGAAAGGAGCGAATCGAATTTCGGCTCACGGATTCGCGGTGCAACAATCCACAGCTTCCTTCTGAGAACACTGAAGATTGGCAGCTACGCGAAGATAGTAGCAGGGCCACTCGGAACGGGAAAGGTTCGTAAGCACACGCTGCCCGCGTGTGCCTAAGACGAGCAAAAACTGGACTGATATTTCTTTCGCATCCCCAGGGTAGCCCCTCACTCGAAGAGTCTTCATCGTCCCGCAAATCAAGCCGTCAATGGAAGCGGCGCACTCTTGCGGCGGCGGAACCGGACACGAGCGAAGAAGCACGATAGGCAAGCGAGTCCGAGGCACACCACGCACGACCAGAATGGCAAATAGAGCCGAGATTCCCCCGCTGGAACGCTCACCGTCGTCGGAACGGGTGGATTGCCACGATTCGCATCGACGGGTTGCGTGTTCTGCTGGTCATCCTTCTTGCCCGTGCCTTTCTTGTTTCCTTTTCCCGGCGTCTTTTTAGGGAGCGGCCAAGTGGCGCCGATGCTGATGGCCACCAACTTCGTGTTCTTCTTCTTCGGGCCGTCCTCCGGGGTTGGCTCGCCTTGGGGCTGACGTGGCTTTCGGTCCTCGGAGTTCTGCTTGGTTTGTTGCTCGTCTTTTGGTTCTTCGTTCTCTTTTTTCTTCTTCGTGGTAAACGTCATCGGAATTTTGTCGGTCCGGAGCATCTCGTAAGCGACATCGTAGAACTTCTGAAAATCGGAGACCTGTAGAGTCGTCCATCCAGTTTTCTCGGCTGGGTTATTTGGCAACTCCTGCGTCTTCTTCGTCTTTTTCGCTTCCTCGTTGGCATTCTGCAAGGCTTCGTTGTACGCCTTCAATTCCTCTCGGGTTGGGGCTGCGATCCCACCCCCCGTGTAGGTGTTCACGAACTCCGAGACGTCTTGACGCACTCCTTCGTCATACACCGGTATCCCGCTGTGGTCTTGAATTTCCTTGAGCGTGGAGACCCAAGCCGACCGAACCTTGAAGGGTTGCCCTGTCTCGTCGCTCGCATGGAGCTTGGGCAAGGGCGTTGGTTCGGACCATTCTTGGACGACGTTGATCAACCACCACGGCAGGAAGAACGCGAGAATCACGAAGACCCACGTGATTCGGTTCGTGACGGTTTTTGCCGAGAGCGGAATCTCATCGACTTTCTTGCCGTTTTGAATAATTTCGAGTCGCGTGCCTTTGACCCAACCACGGGTGGGCGGGGTTAAGAAAAAAGACGTCATGGGCTTGGGGTGGGGCGGCACGAAGGGCGCCGCGCTCATGGGACGGTCGTCACCAGGCATGGGC